>JBJEHP010000049.1:0-13579 GCA_051876145.1 Coriobacteriales bacterium
TTCTCGCAGCCGATCTCCTTCAGGAAGGACACCTGCTCGGCGGTCTCCACGCCCTCGGCGAGGGTGTGGATGCCGATCTTCTTTGCCATGTGCACGATCGAGGCGACGATCTTTCTCGAGACATCCGTGAACGGATGCAGAAACATCATGTCGATCTTGATCTCGTCAAAGGGGAAGTCCTTCAGGACGTTCAGGGATGAGTAACCGCTCCCGAAATCGTCCATCCACACCTGGTAGCCCGCCTGATGGAAGCGTTCGACGGCAGTCTTGACCTCCGAGCCGTACCGCATGACGGACTCGGTGATCTCTATGTTGAGGTAGTCGCGGGGAACATCGCATGCGCTCACGACGCGCTCGATCTCTTCGAAGACGTCCTCCTTCAAAAAGTCGAGCCGCGACAGGTTGACCGAGATGGGAGCGCAGGGCTTGCCCTGTCTGAACCACTCCATCGCCTCTTCGCACACGCGCCGTATGATGTAGGCGTCGAGCTTCTGGATGAGCTGCGCCCCTTCAAGCGCGGGCACGAACACGTCGGGCGGGATGGGGCCGTACACGGGGTCGGTCCAGCGCGCGAGTGCCTCGAAACCGCAGGTCTCGCCCGTGAGCGTGCGCACGATGGGCTGGAAGTACGGCTGCACCCACCCCTTCTCGAGGGCATCGTCGAACGTCTGCCTGACATAGCGGGCAAGCTTGTCCGCGCGTCCCATCTCGGGGCTGTACTTGACGTAGCGGCGCGAGGCGTCGTCGCTGATCGACTCGCATGCCGTGCGCGCGCGGTCGCATGCCGCCGCCACGTCTCCTTCGTCTTTGATGGGCGCGTATCCACACTTGAGCGTGGTCGCGATGTTCTCGCCGATCCTTGAGACGAGATGGTCCACGCGGCCCTCGACAAGCTTCGTCTGTATCTCGTCAAGATCGCCAATCAGCGTGAAATGGTCGTCGGAGACATGGCAGACCGTACGCCCGGGATAGCTTTCCTCGAGCCCGCGCCCCACCTGCTTGAGCAGCCTGTTTCCCGCCTCGAAGCCAAATGCCGCGTTGTAGGCCTTCATGCCCTTGATGTCGAAGTACGCGAGCGTGGGCGTGCCGCCCTGTGCCAGGATGCGGCGCGCCTCGACCCCGCCGAACGTCAGCAGGTAGGACATGTCGGGCAGCTCGGTGACCGAGCTCGTGTACGTGCTCTCTTTCTGCGCGTTCACGTCCTCGAAGTAGATGACCGCATACCCGGTGCCATCGTCGAGGTGCTTTATCTGCCCGCGGGCGCGTACGACATGGTACGTGTCCGAGCCGAACAGCTTGCGCCGGTATATGACGTCGAGGAGACCGCCGTTTTGGCGAAACTCGTTGACCTTGTCGAGAAAGCGCGGGCGGTCGACCTCATCGACCTGCCCGAACGCTGCGGGAGTGCCCACCACGTTCAAGTACTCGTCTGCCGTGCTGCCCGGCCCGAGCATCATCTCGGCGAGGAGGTTCGTGGCGGCGATGGGCACCACCTGTCCGCCGATGTTCTGGTAGATGACGTACGCCGCGCTCGCATTGGCGATGAGTTTCTTGAAGTCAGCAGGCCAGATCTCGCTCTCGCGCGTCTTCACGCAAACCATCCCCCTGCAGATGAAATTGTCCCTATAGGTTTATTCAAGCACACGTACATCCGAAGTCAAATCGACGTCGGTCGTTAGGACGGCCGCGCGCCCGACAAAGGGCCGGTGGGCGTACAGGGACAGCCCCTGCTCAGACGATACGAGCGTGAAGCCCGCGATGCCGGTGTTCTTCTGGTAGGGCTTGGACATGCCGCCGTCGATGTCGATGACGCGGCCCTCGCACTTGACCGGGTCCTCGCCGTCCTTGACCTTCACGGGCACGTGCCCGCAGACGATGCGCGAGCGGTCTGGGTCCATCCCGAAGTCCTCGAAGATGCCCGCGACGACGCGCTCGTCCTCGCACAGCGTGTAGAACGGGTTTTTGACCTCCTTGCGCGCCGCCTTGTCGGCGACGAGGTAGATCTCGAACGTGGCCATCTTGCTTTTGGCAAACAGCGGCGAGCCCTGCCCAAGCCACAGGTACCACAACAGGTCGGCGCCGCGCTTGCGACCCTCGGCGTCGTCTGCCGTGAAGGCAGCGCGCACGTAGGAGTCCACCAGGTCGAACAGCGCCCTGCCCTTGCAGGTCTGCCCGAACAGCGTGACCTCCTTGAGGGTGCCGTCCGCGTTGAGCGGCACGCACGCGTGGAAGACGAGGAAGTCGCCGCAGATCTTGTAGAGACTCCCCTTCTCGATGAGGACCTGCATGTGGCGCTGAAGCCGTGCGCAGCCGGTGAAGGCGGACACGAGCTGCTGCATGAGCGCCTCTTCTTCCGCGCTCAGCGCATACGGGTCGGACCAGTCGACCGTCGGGAAGACGGGGTCGGTGATCGGGTACTCGACGCCGTCGATTTGCACGGTGCCATGTGCGCGGTCGATGGTGTGGAGCAACTTGCGGTCCGAAAGCCCGAATGAGGGGTACTCGTCGATGGTATGCGCCTCGACCTTGAACTGCAGGACTGCCATGGCCTTCTGGATCTTGACCGTCGTGGCAAGCTCCTCGGGGGAAAGCTCGGGATGCTCGCCCTTGAGCGCGTACCCCACGCACGGGTCGTCTGCATACGCCGTCGTGGCGAACTCGCGCAGGGGCGCGAGGTCGATGCCGTAGGCGTCTTCCAGAACCGACAGGTTGGCGTAGCGCGCGCAGTTTCGCACGACATGAGCGATGCAGCCGCGCTGCCCGAGGGCCGCGCCCATCCACACGACGTCGTGGTTGCCCCATTGGATGTCGACGTTATCGGAGGCGGCGAGCTCGTCCATAATGAGCTCGGGCGCGGGTCCGCGGTCGTAGATGTCGCCCGCCAGATGCACTCTATCCACGGCGAGGTGCTGGATAGCCTCGCAGGTCTCGACGATGCCGGCATCCTCGCGGGCCTCCGCCCCAGCATCGTGCGCGAAGCTGCGGTACAGCCAGGCGAGCTGTTCCGCATACGAGGCACCGCCGTCGGAGAGCAGGCGCGACTTCTCCTGCGGGTAGTAGACGAGCGTGGCCAGCTCGGCGCGCTCGGATGCGCTGAGCGTATCGGAGAACTGCGCGTCGATGCGCGCGCGGATGGCCCCGCAGGCGCTCCTCACGATGTGCGAGAACTCCTCGTACTCGCCGTGCGGGTCGGAGATGAACAGCTCGGGTGCTGCGCTCATGGATACGTCCTTTTCTCTCGTTCGCCCTCGCGATGCCGGCGCGTGCGCTGCACATCTGCACGGGCGAGCCGGTGCATGTGTCCTTCGGGGATTACTATACCCGCAATCCGCGCTCAAAAGACGTGCAGCATTCTGGCAAGTCGCATACAATGGCTGCTTGCATCTATTCGACGACATCAAACAAGGAGCGCGCGTGGCCTCGATCGAACTTGAGGGCGTGGAAAACGTCCGCGACCTGGGCGGGATTCCCACCGCAGACGGACGGCACGTCAAGCGCGGCCTCATCTACCGGGGCAGCGCGCTTCACCATGCGACCGACGCCGACAAGGACCTCCTGTTCCGCCAGCTCGGCATCGAATGCGTCATCGACCTGCGCACCGGCTGGGAGCGCGCGGCCAAGCCCGACCCCGTCCCCGAGCGTGTCGAGTACCTGCGCATCCCCTACTTCGACCAAGAGACGCTCGGCGTCGACTACTGCAAGCCCATCGCGGGCACGATCGTGATCGGCAACGACTTTGCCTGCGACCCGCACGACTTCTACACCTCGATGGCCAACCCCATCACCATCGACCAGATGCGCAAGAGCGTGGACTCCATCTTCTCGCGCGCCGCGCACGGCAAGCCGGTCTACGAGCACTGCTCTGGCGGCAAGGACCGCGCGGGGGTCACGGCGTTTCTGCTGCTCACGGTGCTGGGCGTGAGCTACGAGGAGGCCATGAAAGACTACCTGCTCACCAACGTCTCGCGCGAGCGCCACATCGGCCACATCTATGAGCGCTTCTTGCGCCTGACGCAAGGCGACGAGGACTACGCCCAGCTCATCACCGAGGCGCACAGCGCGCGGACGCAAAACGTCGACGCGTTTCTGGCGGAGGTGCACCGCCGCTACGGGAGCACGGACGACTTCATCCGCAACCAGCTGCGCATCAGCGACGTCGCGCGCGAGCAGTTCCAGGCGCAGTGCCTCGAGTAGACACGCCCGCCTGGGGGGGGCGGTCGCGCCCGCACCCGGGACGACTCGCCTACAGCGCCTCGATGCTCTCCATGACCTGTTCCATGAACTCGTCCGACAGGTAGAACGGAACCTTCTTCAGCGCCTTGGGCGTGGAGTATGCCGCCTTGCCCTCGCCCTGGTAGACGAGCGCGCGCACGCACCAGCTCGCGCTGTGCAGCGCCGTCGTGACGAAGAACGCGCGAAAGCGCTCCTCGAAGCCGCCGGGCTCGAACCTGCCGTCGACGGCGCGCCAGTAGTCGTCGAGGAACCCCGCGATTTTGGAACCCGGGAAGAAATAGTCGCTGTCCCAGACGGTCGTCGTGGGCGACACGAAGTAGGCGACGTCCTGCGCGACCTCGCCGATGATGGGGCGCTCCCAGTCGACGAAATGCCCCGGGGTATCCGTGAACCTGCCCGAAGTCGCGTGCGCGTGAGAAGCCGCCGCTTCCTGCGCGCTTTGCGCGGGGATGAGAAAGTGCGAGGCAAGGCATTCCGAGTTGACGATGTGCGTGCGGTCCGCCGCGGGACACGGCGCGTCGAGCAGCCCTTCCGAGACCTTGATGAGGCGTTCCATCCACTTCGTGACGCGCGCGTCCTCGTAGGCAGAGCCGTAGTAGAACTCGAAGCGCGCGACGCTCTCTTCGAACCAGGTGCGCAGCGGGTCATCCGGCACGAACAGCGGCGTGTCCTCGGCAACGGGCACCGCGTGGAAATCGGCCATGAGCTGGGCTGCGCATTGCAGGTCGCCGGCGCGCAGGTGGTCGAAGTCGAGCTCGTCGCCGTCGCAGAAGCTCTCCACGAGCACGCCGTTTCCGGGTGCGTCTTCCGAGCTGTCGACGAACAGCGGCACCGGCGTGCAGCCGCTCGGCTCGAGGGCCGAAAGCGCGGCGTGCTCGTAGGCCACCTGGTCGTCGTGGAACGGCTGCTTGACGAGGTTCACGCGCAGCACGTAGCGCTCCCCGGTCGCCGGGTTGGAAAACCAGTAGTTCTCGTTATGTTCGCCGCGTCCGAGGGCGTGCGGGACGAGCTCGGCTCTCTGCGGGATGCCGAGCTCCTGGCGAAGCCGCTCGTTTCTGGCGAGATACGCCGCCGCCCGCTCGAGTCTTTCCACGTTCCACCTGCCGTTTCTATGTGAGGCGGGCCGCCTTCGCCGGCTGCCCGCGTGTCTACGATGTCCCAGCATTATGGCACGGCGCTTCCGGCAGTCAAAACGCCGCCCTTTCACGAGGTTCGCGGGAAGTTGCGCGGGCGCATCCGCTACTATGTCAAGACTGCAATCACAACCGCACGCTGATCGCGCGACCGCGCGCATCCGACCTGGAGGGACCTTGAAGGCCAAAGGACCGATTCTTCTGCTGATCACCGCCATCTTGTGGGGGTTCGCATTCGTCGCGCAGACGACCGCCTCGAGCGACATCGGGCCGTTCACCTTCAACGCCTCGCGAAACATCATCGGCGCCGTGTTCCTGACGGGCGTCATCGCCATGCGCAAGCGACTCGGGCACGACGAGGCCCCGCAGGTAAGCAGCGACGCCGACTCGGCGGGCGGCACCGCGACGGGCTACACGAGAAAGACGCTCGTCATCGCCGGCGTCGCGTGCGGCGTCGTGCTGTTTTTCGCATCGTATCTGCAGCAGGCGGGCATCACCGCCTACCCGGACGGAGCGGCGGCCTCGAGCCGCTCGGGCTTCGTGACCGCCACGTACATGATCATGGTCGCGCTCATGGGCGTCGTCGTCGGCAAGAAGACGCAGCCCATCGTGTTCGTCGCCGTGGCAGTGTCGATGCTCGGCATGTACCTGCTATGCGTGCCCGACGGCCTTGGCAGCATCTACCTGGGCGATTGGCTCGTGCTGGCGAGCGCGTTCGGCTACGCGCTCCACATCATCGTGATCGACCGCTTCACCAACGTCGACGGCGTGCGGCTGTCGCGCATACAGCTCATGACCTCGGCTGCCATCGCGCTCGTGTGCGCGCTCGCGTTCGAGCACCCCGACCCGGTGGCCATCGCGGCGGCGCTCGTGCCGATCCTGTACGCGGGCATCTGCTCGGACGGCATCGCGTACACGTTCCAGATCATCGCGCAGAAGACGACCGACCCCACCGTCGCCTCCATCCTGATGAGCCTCGAGTCGGTGTTCGCCGCGATCGGCGGCTGGCTCATCCTGTCGGAGAGCCTGAGCGCGGTCGAGTTGCTCGGCTGCGCGCTCGTGTTCGCCGCGGTCATGCTCGCCCAGGTGCCCGAATTCGTCGAGAACTCGCTGCGCAAACGTGCGGGGCGCGCGAGCTAGGAACAGGTACGGGGCGTTTTCGCACGCGGAGGGCACGGTGCGGATGCGCTAGTATGGACGCAGAAGACAGGCAGCGGACGAGAATCGGGACCACACCATGAAAATCGGCATCATCGGCGCCATGGAAGTCGAAATCGAGCAGCTCAAGCGTGCCATCGGGTCTGAGAAGGCCACGAGATGCGCGGGCATGGAGTTCTTCGAGGGCACGCTCGGCCAGATACCCGTGGTCATCGTGCGAAGCGGCGTCGGCAAGGTCAACGCAGCGTGCTGCGTGCAGCTGCTCGCCGACCGCTTCGAGGTGACGCACATCATCAACACCGGCGTGGGAGGCGCGCTCGCCGAGGGGCTGACCGTCGGCGACATCGTCGTCTCGACCGATGCCGTCCACCACGACGTGGACGTGGAGAACCTCGGCTACGCCGCAGGCCAGGTGCCGGGTATGCAGGTGACATTCGAGGCCGACGAGGAGCTGCGCGAGGCCGCGCTGGCAGCGGTCCATGCGGCAGCGCCCGAGGTCACGGCGCTTGCCGGGCGCATCGCGAGCGGAGATCAGTTCGTGTACCGCCCGCAGACAAAAGAGCGCATACGCGAGGTGTTCGACGCCGCGTGCTGCGAGATGGAGGGCGCGGCGATTGCGCAGGCATGCTTCATCAACGGCCTGCCATTCGTCATCGTGCGCGCGATCAGCGACAACGCCGACGGCTCCGAGCCCGAGGCCTACCCCGTCTTCGAGGAGAAGGCGGCGCGGCACTGCGCGGCTATCGTCGAGCACATGGTCGGCACGGGCTTGCGCGGCGACCTGAAATGAGGCCCGGGGCGCTGCACCGTGAGGAGATACGCGCCGAGACGCTTGCTCGGGCGGCGGAGCGCGCTGCCGAGCGCACGTTCGTCCACAACCCGCTGCTCGTGATATCGGCCATCGCCGCCTTCGCGACGATGTTCTTCGTGCCGCCCTCCCCGGCGTATCTCGACTATTTCGACTGGCACACGCTCGTGTGCCTGTTCTGCATCCTGTCGGTGCTCTCGGCAATCGACTCGTGCGGTCTGCTCGAATGGACGGCGCATTCCATCGCCGAGCACGCCACGAGCACGCGTATGCTCGTCGTCGCCCTCGTCGTGGCGACGCTCGGCTGCTCGCTCATTCTGTCGAACGACATGACGCTGCTCACGGTGCTCCCGCTCGCGTTGGTGCTGCTCAAGTCGGTGAACCGCGAGCGCGAGGTTCCGCTCGCGTTCATCTTGATCACGCTCACCGCCAACCTCGGCGGGATGCTGCTGCCGTTTGGCAACCCGCACAACCTCTACCTGTTCTCGGTGTTCGGCGTCGACTTCTCGACGTTCGTGCTCGCGATGGCGGCGCCGCTTGTCGTGTCGGTGGTGCTGATTCTAGCGTGCTGCCTCGGCATCAAGCGAAGCGAGTTCCACTACGCGAAGCCCGAGAGCATCAAGCTGAGCCCGCGGCACGTCGCGCTGTACCTCGTGCTGTTCGCGATCTGCATCGCGATCACGCTCAACACCGTCAACTACCTGCTGGGGGCCGTGGTCGTGATTGTGGCGCTGTGCATCGATGACCACCAGGCGTTTGCGAAGACCGACTATACGCTCATCCTGACCTTCGTCTTCTTCTTCGTGTTCACGGGCAATATCTCGAGCATTCCCGCCGTGAGCGGCTTCTTCGAGCTGCTGCTCGGGACCTTCGGGACGTTTCTGACGACGCTCGTGAGCAGCCAGGTCATCAGCAACCTGCCCGCGGCGATTCTCGTCTCGCATTTCAGCGGGGATTGGGCCGCCATCGCGCTCGGCGCGAACATCGGCGGGATCGGGACGCCCATCTCCTCGCTCGCGACGCTCATCACGCTGCGTCAGTACCAGAAGAGCGGGCTGGGGCACAACGGGAGGTTCCTCGCGCGCTTCGAGGGGTTCAACTTCGCGTTTCTCGTCGTGCTCGCCGCCTTCGAGATGCTGGTCATGGGCGTGCGCTGAGGCGAAGGGCGGAGGGCGGACGCATCCCGCGATATACGCACGGGATGTGTGGCAGTGCCACGCTTCTCGCGATTCACGCACGGGATTGGTGGCAGTGCCACGCTTCTCGCGCAGCGGGTGCCGGATGTGTGGCAGTGCCACATTTCTCGCGCGAGGAGGCGCGGGGCTTACTCCCAGCTGCAGATTTGCTGGTAGCGCGCGCCTTCCGACGTGAGCTGCGACTCCATCAGGCAATATGCGTTCACGCGCGCCGTGATGGGATGTGCCGAAAGCTTCTCGGCAAGCTCCTGCATCGTCTGTTCCGCGTCCTCCCTGGCACGCGACGAGGCATGGCGCACGAGCGTGACATGCGGAACGAACGCGCGGCGCTCGAGCTCCACGCCGAGCTTGGCCATTTTGTCGGCGATCTCTTTCTGCAGGTGATCGAGCTGCTTGGACGGCTGCGCGCCGAGCCACCACGTCGTGCTGTTGGGGCTCTTGCCATGCGACCCGAATGTATCGACATGGTCGAACACCAGGTCGAAGTTCAGCCTGCTCTGGACATCGTCGAGTACATCCTCGACCGCAACGAGGTCGTCTTCGTCGATCTCGCCAAGGAACACGAGCGTGAGGTGCATATTCTCCGCAGGCACGGGAACGCCCGTCTCGAGCGTCTCGCCAAGCCGCTTTTGCACCTCGACAATCTGCTCTACGATGCCCTCTTCAAACGCAATCGCGATAAACAGCCTCATTGGCTTCCTCCTTCATCAAGAAAAAATGACACGATACCCACGGCCCCTCGTGCCAAAGTGAAACGATACCCACGGTCCCTCGTGTCAGAGGCAGAATTTGCAGGCGGAAGGACACGCCGCCAAACCGCCGAGGGAGGTCTCGCGCAGCTCGGATGGGAGGGCGGTCCCCACCTCGTACATGGCAGCGACCGTCTCGTCGAACGGGACGAGGTTCGTGATGCCCGTCAGTGCGGCATCGGCGCTGATCAGCGCATTTGCAGCTGCGGACGCATTTCGCTTCTGGCAGGGCACCTGCACGAGGCCCGCGACGGGGTCGCACACGAGCCCGAGCAGGTTCGCGATGGCGTTCGCCGCGGCATCCAGGCACATACGCGGCGTTCCCCCGGCAAGCTCGACGGCCGCTGCCGCCGCCATGGCGCTCGCGGCGCCGACTTCCGCCTGGCAGCCGCCCTCCGCGCCCGCCACCGTGGCGTTGCGCGCGATGAAGTAGCCGATCGCAGCCGCGCTCTCGAGCGCGCGGCACAGCTCGTCATCCGAGTACCCCTTCGTCTCCTGCAGCGTGAACAGCACGGCGGGAAGCACGCCAGACGCTCCCGCCGTGGGGGCCGCCACGATCCGGCCCATCGACGCGTTCGTCTCGAGGACGCCCATCGCGTTCGCGCTCAGAAGGGCGGTCTGCTCGTCGCAGACGCCCGCGTGCGCCTCGGCAAGCGCGCGCAGCTTTTTCGACTCGCCGCCGATCAGGCCGCCGAGCGGCTTTTCCTCGGGATCGGGCACGGTCGAGGCGCGCATCACCTCGAGCACCCGGCGCAGATAGCGCTCCGCGACCTCGGCATCCGCGCCCTGGGTCGCGAGCCAGGCATGCTCGCGTGCCATAAACCCTTCCGAGAGCGCCAGGTCATGCTGCGTGCAGTACGCGAGCAGCTCGGCAGCACGAGAATAATCGACCTCCTGGAAGCGGTCCTCTGCCGCCGCACGGTCGAACGTGGCGTCGTTGGCAACCGAGCGCCCGAGGCTGTCTGCCGGGATGAGGCGCACGCTCTTGATGGACGGGTGCGAGAGGATCTCGTCGGCGACCTCCGGGCACACCGGGTCGTCGATCTGCAGCACGGTGAACGCGTCCGCGCGCTTCGCGGTGCGGTGAAGCGTCATCGTCGCGATGTTGATGCCGTGGTCTGCCAGGCATCCCGAGATATGCGAGAGGATGCCAGGGACGTCGACCTGGTGCACGATCATCGAGTTGAACTCCCCCGTCACGTCCACGTCGATGCCGTTGATGCGCGTGAGCTTGGCGGCTCCCCCGCCAATCGACACGCCGCGCGCCTCGATGGCAGAGCCCCGCTCTGACTCCGCCCAGATGTCGACCGTGTTGGGATGACCCGCATCGGTGTCGCAATCGTTCTCGAACTCGATGACGACCCCGGCCTCTCGCGCGAGCTCGAACGACTGGCGGATGCGTGTGTCATCGGAATGCAGGCCGAGAATGCCGGCGACCAGCGCCTTGTCGGTGCCATGCCCGCTGCCCGTGCGCGCGAAGGAGCCGTAGAGCGTGAAGCGCACGTGTCGTGGCTCGCCGTCGAGGAGGTTGTGCACCATCGCGGCAACGTGGAGCGCGCCGGCCGTGTGCGACGAGGAGGGCCCGACCATGATGGGGCCGATGATGTCTCGGAGCGTCAATGGTCTCATGCTGGCTGCTTCTCCTCGCGTTTTCGTGTGTTGGTGTTGCGCGCTTTCTTGCGCGTGTGCTCAGCGCATTGTATAGCAAACGCCGCTGTGCGCGCGGGCGTGACTAACACGTGACTGACACGAGGGGCCGTGGGTATCGTGTCAAAATGAACCGATACCCACGGCCCCTCGTGCCAAAATAGACGCGAAAAGGCCCCTGCGTGAAAGGGGCCTTTTCGAACAATCAGACTATGGCATTAGTTGACGGTGCCACTATCGCATGCAGGCTGCCTCACTGACTGTTGTAATTCAAACATTCTAGAACTCATTCTAGAATTCATTCGGCAGCTTATTCCCTTATCCCGCCATTCTTGCGGGAGCGGATCTTTGCGAGCTCGACGATCATGGCGACCGCAAGACCGACGTAGACGATCGCCTTCTCGAGGTCGATGCTGCCAACCTCGACACCCGTCCCCAAGCCGATGCTCTCGGCGACGAGCAGGACGCCGATTGCGGTCATGAATACGAGGGCGAGCAGCTTGATCCCCGGGTTCTCCGTGACGAAGCGCGAAATCTGGTCGACGAACAGCATCATGAGCATGATGGCGACGATGACCGCGATGACGATGATCGCGAGCTGGTCGGCAAGGCCCACCGCCGTGATGACCGAGTCGATCGAGAACACGACGTCCATGGCCGCAATCGTGACGACGGCCTGTGCAAGGCCGATGCCCTTATGTGGGGAGGCACCCGACGCCTGGCGCTCGCCAGCGTCGGCGCTCGTTTCGCGAATCTCGGAGACGCCCTTGTAGACGAGGTAGCCGCCGCCGATGAGCAAGACGACATCGCGCACCGAGAACCCATGCGAGAGGGGTCCGAGCGAGAGCGTGAAGAGCGGGGCGGTCATGTGTACCAGCGCAGAGGCGAACAGCAGCAAGACGATGCGCGTCGCGAGCGCGCCGGCCAGGCCGAGGCGACGGCCGAGATGCTGCTTGTCCTTGGGGAGCCGCTCGCAGGTGATGCTGATGAACACGAGGTTGTCGACGCCGAGCGCGAGCTCGAGGAACAGAAGCGTGGTTAGGGTTGCCCAAGATTCGGGCGATGCGAAAATCGAAAGGTCCATTTCTCCTCAATCCGTCTTGTCTGCAGATAGCACGAGACCCACAGCGCAAGTCTCGTCGGCTTGTGCTGCGGGTCTCGACGTTTAAGACGAACCAGGCGCGAATGCACCATGATGTTGGCTTTGCCACGTCCGCGATGGGACGCCACTACTCCCCCGGAGCACGATTAGTGTAGAGGGGGATGCGCCCGGGCAAACGAGACGTCACATGCCCGTTACCGAGGGGGCGTTTACTCCACAAGATGCTCACGAGCAGCGATGGGGAGCTGTCTTACAGGAGCGCCTGCTCCCACTCCGCCTCGCGAAATCCGGTCAAATAGATGCCGCGGCCCTCGTCGATGATGAGCGGGCGCTTGACCAGCATTCCGTCTGTCGCGAGCAGCTCGAAAACCTCGTCATCGAACATCTGAGGCAGCTTGTCCTTCAGGCCCATCTGGCGGTAGAGCATGCCAGAGGTGTTCACGAACTTCTTGCGGTCAAGGCCCGAGGCGGCATGCCATGCGCGGAGCTCGTCTGAGGTGGGATTTTCGAGCTTGATGTCGCGGTCGACGTAGTCGACTCCATGCTCGTCGAGCCACTTCTTGGCCTTCTTGCAGGTAGAGCACTTGGGATATTCGATAAACAGCATTGCTTCTCCTTCTCCTTTGGCACGAGGGGCCGTGGGTATCGGTTCATTTTGGCACGAGGGGCCGTGGGTATCGTGTCATTTTCTTGCGATGCGGGCGACCGTCGACTTAGAGATCCCCGTCATCTTGCTGATGACGCCCGCAGAGATGTTCGCCTGCAAGAGACGCTCAACGACAGCATCGCGGCGTCGTTTTGGGTACTCCCTCACTTGAGCGAGCTCGTACTCTCCAACCAGCTTTCGCGCAACCTGCAGCGATTCCGACTCGCTCATCCGCCATCCATTGTCCACGTCGAGAAGCCTATCGTCTTGCACGAGCATGGCGTGCTGCCTCACAAACGCATCTCTCGACCCAAACGCTCCTAACACCAATCCGACGTCGACGAGGTCGGGCGTACCGACGTATTCGGCGTAGCTGCTCCACCGGTATTGATTCGCGGGGCAGATCTTCGCCTTTGCGGGATTTTGGTGCACGTACGTCACCGCGCAGATCAGATACGCCTCGTCTTCGATTGGCTGGCTTTTGTACCTCCCCTGGAACAGGTACCCGCTGCGATTGTGCCGCAGGTTGTAATACGTTGCATATGCACCGGTCAGACGCGACATGAAAGCTGCGAGCTCCTCGAACTCCATCTGCACGACAAGATGAAAGTGATTGCCCATGAGGCACCAGGCGAGGATGCGGCCATCGAGTCCTTCGAGGGATTGGCGCATGTA
The DNA here is from genome assembly GCA_051876145.1 of Coriobacteriales bacterium. Taxonomy (GTDB): domain Bacteria; phylum Actinomycetota; class Coriobacteriia; order Coriobacteriales; family QAMH01; genus CACZQA01. The sequence goes on from JBJEHP010000049.1 coordinate 13,348, forward strand.
GGTGACAAAGCGTTTCCGGTCTATGTCGTCATCGAATATCCGACGCTTCTGCACGCCTCGATTGCAGACATGGTACACATCCGTCGCACTGTGGATTCGCATTGTTCTTGGCATGGGGACCACCTCTCTTGCATAGCTCGAAACGTAAGAAGGCGGTCTTAGGATACGGGCACACTGCGCGCTTAGACGACGTTCTTCTCACGCCTCTAAACGTACGCTGCCAGATTCATGT
>JBJEHP010000050.1:0-3647 GCA_051876145.1 Coriobacteriales bacterium
GTCGTTCTTCATCCCGTTCGTCATCTTCTTCTGCATTGGCAACATGATGCTCAACGCCTGCTGCAGGCCGCTCGTCCCGACCTTCGTCTACAAGGGCGGCCAGACCGCAGTCGCCTTCGGCCTGTCGCTGCTCACGCTGGGTCAGTATGCTGGTCAGATTGCCACGAGCTACGTGATGGCACCCTTCAACGAGGGGCTCACGGCGGCATCCAACGTCGTCATCAACGCGAAGCAGGCCGTCATCGCGGCCGGTGGCTCCGCGGCGGACTTCGGCCCTGCCATCGGCAAGGCCATCCAGGACGCGCTGGCAAGCGGTGGCGCCATGATCGACCCTATGCTCGCGGTCATCGCACTGGTGCCGATTGGAATCGTCGGCATCATCTTCAGCTTTGGCGTCCGCCCGAGCAAGAAGCGCGCGCAGGCTCCTGCGCAGGAGGCGCAGTCCAAGTAGCGCTCGATACCCAATAGCAAGAACGTCTCATGGTCGCTGGGCGCGTTTCGCCTCGCGGCCATGACCCGTGCTTGGGGTTTGGCGTTGGCAGCCCTTCTGGCTTTCGAAAGGAGCGGGAAGGGCCGTTTTCTCATATGCGAAAACAATCGGAAACAAGTACCATGAAGGGCACACGCAAGAGGGGTCTAGAGAGAGAAGGCACGTGCCGCGCGGCACGTTGTCTGGGGGAACTCAATGACAAATCACGTTGCTGAGGGGCGGGCACGCAAGAGGGCCCGCGACCTCGAGGCGATCGAGCTGGTGGGAATCATCGGATTCGCCCTGTTCTTCGCCTGGATGTTCGACTGCTTCTACTGGTTTTTCGCCGAGGTCTTTCAAGACGCGGCGCTGGGCGACCGCGACTTTTTGCAGGCGTTCGTCTTTCTTGGGGTGACGCTCGGGTACGTGCTCATGAGCGTGCTCGGCAAATACAGCAAGTTCGTGCCGTTCACGCCGGGGTTCCATGTGCTCGTTGCTGTTGGCACGCTGCTGCTGCCGGTGTACGTGGGGCTCGCCTTTCTGGGAGTTCCCGTTGTCGTGCCCGTCGCCCTCGCGGTCAACCTCGTCACGGGCGTTGTCGGGGGAGCGTTGACCGTCGTGTGGCTGGATGCCTGCAGCAGGCTCACCGATGGGGGAGAGTTCAGGTTCACGAGCTTCTCCCTGTTCTTCGGCGGTGCGCTGTTCGCCCTGATCATCCTCATGCCCGCCGTGCTCCAGGTGCTTCTGAGCGTCGGCTATGGGCTGGGGTCGGTCGTCTTGCTCAGGTACACGAGCAAGAAGGCGCCGCTCAACGAGCGGGCGCCCCTTACCGAGACGCAGCGGCCCAAGTGGCAGTTCACGAAGGAGATCGAGGTCACTTTGGTGTTCTTCGGCATCGTGTTCGGACTGTGCTTCGTGTACCTTTTCAACAAGGGCGGCATCACCTTGATCATCGGCCTGCTGTTCGTCTTGCCCGGCGCCGCGGCGATTGCGATCATCTCGTCGGCGGGCAAGGAAATCGGCATCACCGTGGTCCAGCGCGTGGTGCTGTGCGTCACCGTGCTCTCGTGCGTGGCGACGCCGTTCGCTCCGCTCGGGCTTCAGACGGTTACCGTCGGCCTCGTGCTCATGTCGTGGGGCGCGCTCACGCCGACCAGCTACGCCCTGCTCGTCCAGAAGTGCAAAGACCCGTGGGAGTGCTCGGTATTCCGGCAGATTCCCATCAGGCTCGTCTTCTCTGCGGTCGGGTTTTTCATCGGGTGGGTCATCGCGACGGTGGTGAGCATGGTCTATGGCGCCCATTCCGAGGTGTTCGGCTACGTCCGGCTGACCATGGCGGTCGTGCTGGTGGTCGTGTTCGCGATATTCTTGCCCGATGCCCATCACCACGACAAAACGGCGATGGAGGAGCTCGCGAGCGCAGCGGAGCCAAAAGTGGTAACCGTCAACTACACGCAGGACGAGATCTTTTCCGCGAAGTGCCTGGCGGCGGCCGAGATGTTCGAGCTCTCGCCGCGTGAGACCGATATCCTTGGCTACCTGGCGCGCGGGCGCAACGCCGCCTACCTCAAGGACAAGCTCAACATTTCCCCGCATACGGTGAAGAGCCACATCTACAGCATCTACCGGAAGTTCGACATTCACTCCCAGCAAAAGCTCATGGACTTCATCGAGGAATACCCGCTTAACGACGCCGAGCTCAAGAAGTACGCGAGCGGCGACGGTGGGGAAGAGCGGAGCTGATCTCTCCGCCCCCTTTCCCAGGCGCCAAAGTGACACGATACCCACGGCCCCTCGTGTCAAAGTGAGACGATACCCACGGCCCCTCGTGTCAGTGCCCCTTGCCCTTTGGGTGAGGGGCTTTTTCTATCTTCGCAGGTCAAGGCGTAATACCAATGGCATGATTCCGAGAACTGCACACCAATGACGTGAGGGTGCGATGCCATGACGGTGCTTAACTCCCCCTTGCCGACATCCGGAAAAAAGTCTTCGGGGCAGATACCCAAAGGCGCGAGGAAACCGTTTTCGCGGATGCTCGGCTCGCGTCTCGTGAGGGCGAGGCGCGGCATGAGAGAAAGAGGGAGTCTATGGCTGAGAAAACCGAGCCAGTGGAGACCAGCATCGACGGCGTCGACCGCGATGATATCGGCAACTCCAAGGAGGAGAACCAGTTCAACTTCGGCGCTGGCAAAACTCAGGAGATCGACCCGCGCTGGAAGCACCCGGGGGAGTGGCAGTACGAGGAAGACGGCATGATCGTCACCCGCACGTCCGTCTGGTCTGCCCCTGGCTGCCATGAGGGCTGCGGTGTGCTGGTGTACTCCGACAAGGAGACCGGCAAGTTCATCAAGTGCGAAGGCGACCCAGACGATCCGTACAACCGCGGTGCGCTGTGCCCGCGCTGCCTGGCGTTCAAGCAGGTCGAGTTCCACCCCGACCGCATCCTGCACCCCATGAAGCGCATCGGCGAGCGCGGCGAGAACAAGTGGCAGCGCATCACCTGGGACGAGGCGCTCGAGACCTGCTACAAGGAGTTCCGCCGCATCGCCATGACCTACGGCGGCGACTCCATCCACTGCCTGCGCGGCACCGCCCGCGACAACCAGTGGCAGGTCGGCCGTATCGCCAACACCATGGGCAGCCCCAACGAGTACGGCTTCTTGTCCGGCACTGCCTGCTACCTGCCCCGCCTGTCGCTCATGATCATGACCTACGGCGGCATGCTCATCGCCGACTTCTCGCAGTTCTCCGCACTGCGCTATGACGACCCCGAGTGGACGTGCCCCGAGTGCACCATCGTCTGGGGCTGCAACCCCACCATCTCCAACCCCGACTTCTTCATGGGCCACTGGGTCACCGATGCCATGAAGCTTGGCTGCAAGCTCATCTCCGTCGAGCCGCGCGTCACGTGGCTTGCGGCGCACGCTGACATCCACCTGCAGCTGCGCCCCGGCACCGACACGGCCGTCGCGCTGGGCATGATCAAGGTCATCGTGGAAGAAGATCTCTACGACCACGACTTCGTCGAGAACTGGACCTACGGCTTCGACGAGCTCGCCGAGCGTGCCTGCGCTCTCGACCTCGACAAGATCGAGGAGATGACCTGGGTTCCCAAGGAGAAGATCGTCGCCGCGGCCCGTATGTTAGCAAAGGCGTCTCCGGCCAACGTCGTGTGGGG
>JBJEHP010000051.1:0-13398 GCA_051876145.1 Coriobacteriales bacterium
GTTTGCGTAGACGCCGCACGCGCGCTCGGGCGTGGCCTCGACACGAAACTGCACTTGGTTTTCATTCTTCTCAGGCATGCTCATGTCCTTGCTAGACATACGTGGCTAGAGATTGTACCGCAAGCGCGTCGGTATAGGGGGATTCAGTCGAGCAGGCGTCGCGCATAATCGAGCAGAGGCTGCCGCTCGTTGGCGACCTCGCCGTCGACGACCGCCTCGAGCAGCTGTCTGAGCACCTGCCCGAGCCTTGGGCCTTGCGAAAACCCGAGTTCCATGAGGTCTGCGCCGCCTACTGCGAGGTCTCTCACGCCGAACACGGGGGCCGCGCTGAGCTGCTCTTCCATGAGCGCCTCCGCCTTGGCGAAGGCGACGTTTAACGGGGAGTCCTCGGGTTGCTCGCGGCCGAGCCCCGCCTTGTCGCAGCGCCGCACGGCAAAGAGCTCCTGTGCCAGGTCGGGGCCGTGCTTGAGCAGGAAGCGCCGCATGGACTTGGGCGTGTCGGGAATCGTGAACATGTGCCAGCGCACGATGGAGGCGACCTCTTCTGTCGCGGCACGCTAGAGCTTAAGGCGCTTGCAGACGCCGCGCGCGATGGGCGCGCCAACCTTCTCATGCCCGTACATGTGCCCGCGGCCGTTCTCGTCGATGGTGAGGCAGTGCGGCTTGCCGATGTCGTGCAGTAGCAGTCCCAGGCGCATCGGCGCCGGGGCATCGGGCTTTGCGGCGGCCAACGCGTGCAGCGTGTGCTCCCACACGTCGAAGGCGTGGAAGGGGTTGTGCTGGTCGAAGCCGAACTCGGGCTCGAGCTCGGGGATCAGCACGGCGATGACGTCTCTGTACTCCCGCAAGATGCGCACGGCATCGGGGCCGCACAGCAGCTTGGCGAGCTCTGCCCAGATGCGCTCGGCGGATACGCGGTCGAGCAGGTGGCGGTCCGCGTGCATGGCCGCAGCCGTCTCGGACTCGATGGCAAAGCCGAGCACGCTCGCAAAGCGCATGCCGCGCAAGATGCGCAGCGCGTCTTCGTCGAAGCGCGTGTGGGGGTCTCCCACCGAGCGCAGCACGCGCCGCGACAGGTCTTCCTGCCCGCCGTGTAGATCGACGATGCCGGTCTTGGGGTTGTAGGCCATGGCGTTGACCGTGAAGTCGCGTCGGGCGAGGTCGCCGTCGACGCGCTCGAGCAGCTCGACCGAGTCCGGGTGGCGCCCGTCAGAATACGAGCCGTCCGCGCGAAACGTCGTGGTCTCGAACGACTCGTGGTCGACACGCACCGTCACCGTGCCGTACTTGGCGCCCGTCGTGAGCGTGACAAGGCCGGCGTCTGCCATGACCCGCTCGATTTGCGCGGGACGGGCGGACGTCGTGATGTCCCAGTCGTTGGGAGTGCGTCCCATGATCGCGTCGCGCACGCAGCCGCCCACGACGAACGCCTCGAAGCCGGCTGCCTCGAGCAGGTCGATGATGCGCTGCGCCTTATGTGGAACCTCGATCTCGTTCATGGTGCCATTGTAGCGCGCAGGCGCGCTTGTCATGCGCCCCTCGCCCCTAGTCGATGCAGGCGACCTGGTCTTTGCCCCGCCGCTTGGCCGCGTACATGGCCCTGTCGGCCGCATCGATCGCCTCTTGGTAGCCATGCGCTGTGGTGGTGTAGCCGATGGAGGCGCTCAGGTGCAGCGCATCGCCTGCCCCCAGATAGATTGGCAGCTCGCGGACCGCATCGAGCAGGCACGCGGCAAGCTGGGGGATGCGGTGGGCATCCTCGTGCGTGATGCCGACGATCTCGTCGCCGCCAAAACGGAAAAACGACATGTCGTGCGTGGAACCGAACCGGTTGAGCAGGTCGCCCACCGCCGAAAGGCACGCGTCGCCTCCCGTGTGCCCGAACGCGTCGTTTATGTCCTTGAAGTCGTCGAGGTCGACCATGAAGACGGCCGTGACCGGGGCATCGGTACCGCTTTCGGAGCGCTTGAGCGCATCGTAGAGGTCGAGCCTGCTGCTGAGGCCGGTCAGGTAGTCGTGACGCCTGTCGCGGTCTGCCTGGGCGTACAGGTCCCAGATCTCCTGCATGTCGCCAATCGACCCTGCGGCTCTCGCGGCGTCATCTCCCGCAAGGTCGCTCGTCTCGCAGCTGCGGCGCTGCTTCTCGCGCTCGAGGGCGGCGACGTGGACGCGCTCCGACGAGATGTCCACCCCGTAGATGATGCTCTCGATATGCCCATTGCCGGGGTTCTCGAGCAGATGCGCCGTGATGCGCGACCAGCGGATCGAGCGGTCGTCGTAATATGATTCGGTCTCGAGGACGATCTGGTTCTTGCCGCGTGCATGCTCTTCGAGCTCACGCTCCCTGCAGAAGGTGTCGAAGAAGCGCTCCTGCCCCTCCTTGTCGGGCACGAACGCGGCGACCATGCGGATGAGCGCGTCGACGTTTTCCACGTGCTGCATCCTCTGGGCGTTCTCGGCGATGCCGCTCGAGCTCAGCCATTCGTCCGCGGTCAAATCGACGTGGAAGACGCCCTGGCCATCGGGGATGTTCTCGAGGATGGCGTGCATGCGGCGGGCATAGCGCAGCTGCGCCGCCTTGACGTCGGTCACGTCCCTGCCGTACTCGATGAAGACCCTCCTGCCGTTCCAGGTGGCGTAGCGCGCCTTGAGCTGGAACACGTGGTCGCCGTCGTCCACCTCGATGGTCTTTTCCGTCTCGTCGCCCATCTGGTTCATCGGGCAATGGCCGCAGGGGCCGTCTGCTCCGAGCATGTACTCGTAGCAGAGCTCTCCTCGGTAGGGCTGTTCGGGATGGCCCGAGACCACGCGCGTCAGCTCGTTGGCGAACACCATCGTGTAGTCTTCCGGGTGGCACACCTGGATGAACTGCCCCGAGTGGTCAACCAGGTCGACCAGGTTGAAGAGGTCGACGTCGAGCTGCGCCGCACTGCCCTGCTCCTCGCGATCCCGCTTGCTGCAGACGTCATGGGTTGCCACGTAATCGAGGAAGGCATCCTCGACCATCGGCTCGGCAAAGTAGTAGCCCTGGATGTAATCGCAGTGCTGGGCCCTCAGAAACTCGAGCTGCGCACGCGTCTCGACGCCTTCTGCAACGGTCTTCATGCCGATGCGGTGGCACATCTCGACTGTCGAGGCGATCACGGCGCGCACTGCGGTCTTGCTCTCGACCTCGTCGACGAAGGACTTGTCGATCTTCACGACGTCGAATGGGTAGCTGCCGACCATGCCAAGCGACGAGTACCCGCTGCCAAAATCATCCAGCAAGATCTTTGCGCCCGTGTCGCGAATCTGCTCGAGCAGGTAGGTGCAGGTGTCCTGCAGACTTGCGACCGAGGATTCGGTCACCTCGTAGTTGACGAAGCCCTTCGGGACGGTCTCGCCTGCGGCGAGACTGAAGATCTCGTTCATGAGACGGTCGTTGTAGAAGTCCTGCCGCGAGAGGTTCATCGATATCGGCACGAGAGTCGCGCCCCGCTGCGCGAGCGATTCCTGGAGCGCGTGCACCTGATGCAGGACATAGCGGTCGAGCATGGATATCTGGTTGTCCCGCTCGAGCACGGGCACGAATGCCCCGGGCGTGATGGTCCCCATCGTCGGGTGCTCCCAGCGCACGAGCGCCTCCGCCGAGCAGACCGCCCCGTCTTCGGCGCGCACGATGGGCTGATAGTAGACCTGGAAGTCTCCCTTTTGCAGGCTGTCGCGAAACCGCGCCGTGATCTCGGCATGGCTGATGTAGGACTTGAGCATGGATTCTTCGAACACCGGATTCAGGCTCACGCCGCCAACGCCCGCGCAGGTCTTGGCGATGATGGCGCGCTCGATGACCTTGGAGACGGGCAGAGCGTCGTCTTTCACGTAGCAGATGCCGCAACGCAGGTGCACGGTGAACCTTCGCCCGTCGCGGTTCCACTCCATGTTGAGGAGCTTCGCGAAGCTGCCCTGCTCCACGAGCTCGCGCTTGACCAGGAAGGCGAACCAGTCGGATTCGAGACGCGCGGAGACGACCGGCTGCATCGGGCTGTTCTTCAGGGTGTCGAATACGAAGGAGAGCGCTTCGTCACCGCCCTCGACGCCGAGCGCATCGTTTATCGCCTTGAAGTTGAAGATGTCGAACACGATCACGGCATAGGCTCCGCGGTCGCCTTCGGCGAACACCTGCTCGGCCTCTCTGATGAAGCCCTGGCGCGAGTAGCCGTCGGTCACGGAGTCGTAGTACTTCTGCTCGAGAAGCTTGTGGAGCTCCTCGTCGGTGCGCGGAAGCTTTGCGGCGATGACCTCGCTGTCGCCCACGGTGCTCTCCACGAGCACATGCCCGCGCCGTCCGTCTTCGAGCATGATCTCGACGGCGTCGACGGTCTCGTAGATGCCGTGGATGGGGTCCATGTACGTGCGCGGGCCGAAGATGTGGTTGGCGACCGGGCAGGGCGGACAGGGTTCGTCGAGGCCCATCAGGCACTTGTGGCATTTCTCGCCGACCTTGAGCTGGGGGTACAGCCCCTTTATCGTGTCGTTGAAGCTGACGATGGTGTAGTCTTCGTCGATGACGTAAGCGCCAGACGAAATATCGCTCATGGGTCGCGCCTCCGCAGTACCGCACGTTGTATTACCGTGGCAGAAAACTATAGCAGTCATCTGAAACTACATGGCATTGAAATCCGCGAAGGCCAGCACGTCGTTGCCCCGAACGCGGGCGAGATGGCGCCTCGGCACCAGACGCCCTCTTACGCGCGGCGCCACTTGGTGAGGCGGTATTCCAGGATCTCGAACACCTCGTAGATGACGACGCCGAGCACCGCCATGGCGATGATGCCGGCAAACATCTGCTCGTATTCCAGCAGCGACCACGCGTGCATGATGTAGTAGCCAAGGCCGCTGGAGCCCGCCATGCTCTCGGCGATGAACAGCACGGCAACGGCGGTTCCCGTCGTGATGCGCAGCGCCGTGAACAGGTCAGGAAGCGAGGCGGGCAGGACGACCTCGCGCAGGATCTGGCCCTTCGTGGCGCCGAGCGAGCGCAGCGAGACGACCGCGCCCTGCGGGACGTTCTTGGCGGCATCGCGCATGGTGACCACCATCTGGAAGAAGATGGCGATGGCGATCAGGATCACCTTGGCCTGGCCGCCCAACCCGAACAAGATGAACAGCACGGGCAGAAAGACGATCTTGGGAACGGGGTACAAGACGTAGAGCACCGGGCCGAAGATCTGGTCGCCCCTTTTCGAGCGCCCGATCCACAGGCCGGCGGGCACGCCGAGCACGGTGCCGATGAGCATGGAAAGCGCGATACGCCCCAGGCTCGTCCAGAACTCGGGCATGATGCGCGCGAAGTTGTCCACGAGGGCGGGCCAAGTCGCATCGGGCGTGGGCAGCGCCGGCGAGCCGATGGCGAGCGCCAGCACCCACCACAGCGCGATGACGAAGACGGTACCCCACAGGTACCCCACGAGCTTACGCATGCGATGCCTCCTCGGCCGCCTCCACGGCGGCGCGCAGCTTCTTGCGGATATCGGTGCAGCGCTCGAAGAACGCGTCGCTTCCGCGGTAGTCGTCGGACCCCACGTCGGGGTTGTCGACGACGGCGATGACGCGGCCGGGGCGCGGCGTGAGCACGAGGATGCGCTGCCCGAGAAACACGGCCTCCTCGATGGAGTGCGTGACGAGGATTTGGGCATAGCCCTGCGCCTGCCACAGCGAGAGCAGGGTGTCCTGCAGCTGCTCGCGCAGCAGCGCGTCCAGGGCCGAGAGCGGCTCGTCCATGAGCAGCAGGTCGACGTCGAGCGCGAGCGAGCGCGCGAGCGCGAGGCGCTGGCGCATGCCGCCCGAAAGGCCGCTCGGGTAGGCCTGGGCGAAGTCCTGCAGGCCGACGAGCCCGAGGGCCCGCTCGGCGCGCTGCCTGCGCTCCGCCTTGCCCACGCCGTGGATCTTCAGGCCGAGCTCGGCGTTGTCGCGGACGGTCTTCCAGGGAAGCAGGCCAAAGTCCTGCAGGATGAGCGAGGTGTCCTGACGCGGCGCGGTGACGGGCGCGCCGTCGATGGTGACCGAGCCGCCCGTGGGCTGCAGCAGGCCCGCCGCCATCTGCAGCGTGCTCGACTTGCCGCACCCGGACGGCCCGATGATCGCGACGGACTCGCCTTTCTCCACGGAAAAGCCCAGCCCGTCGAGCGCGAGCGTGCCCTCCCCGTCTTCCGACGGGTAGCGCATGGTGATGTCGTCGTAGCGCAGACGTTGCACGGAGAGGCCCCGCCCTATGCCGGCACGTAGCCGACGTGCAGGGCAGCCGCCCCGAACATGAACGGGCGCACGCTCACGTACGTGAGGCCGACCTTCTCGAACAGCGCCTTGAGCTCGTCTTTGCGCAGGAACTCCTGCGTCGACTCGTACAGCCACTCGTACTGGTCGTGGTGGGAGAACCCGCCGCCCAGAAACGTCATGATGTTCTTGTAGTAGAACTGGTAGAACGGGTCGATGAGCTTCGAGTCGGGAACGGACGCATCCAGGCACGCCACGACGCCGCCGGGTTTGACGACGCGCATCATCTCGCCCACGACCTGCTCGTAGTCGGGCGTGTTGCGCAGCCCGAAGCTGATGACGGCGGAGTCGAACGTGTCGTCGTCGAACGGCAGGCTCATGGCGTTGCCCTCGACGAGCATGACGTTTTGCAGGTCCTGCGTGCGGTGCCGCGCGACGTCGAGCATCTGGGCGGAGAAGTCGAGGCCCGTGACGAAGATGTTCGGGTGGTTGCGCGCGATGCGCTCGGTGATGTCTCCCGTGCCGCAGCAGACGTCGAGCACCAGCCCAGCGCCCGCATCGGGATGCGAGCAGGTGGAGACGGCAACGTCTTCGAGCGCCTGCTTCCACAGGCGGTGCATGCCGAGCGAGATGCGGTCGTTTGCGGAGTCGTACTGCTGGGCAATCGACTCGAAGACGCCGTGTACGTGTTCTTTGGCCATGGGCTCCTCTTTCTTTTTCCTACAGCTGGCTCGGGTGCTTCTCGAAGAAATCGAAGCGTGGTGGCACCTCTTTGAGGGTGAACCAGCCGGATTTCCTCTCGGCATCCTCTGCCCAGGAATCGATCGGCTCGAAGATGTGCTTCCAGCTGAAGAACCCCGCGTGCCCCTCCTTCGAGCCGTGGTCGGCGATGTCGAGGTACTCGTAGACGAGCTCGGTGCCGTGGGGCACGATCGGGTGCATGAGCACGATGGCGATGCGCAGGTAGTGGAACGCGTCACGCAGCACTGAGACGATGTCTTGCTCGGGGTTGTCGCCGTTCAAGGCCGCGCGGCTCGCCGAGCTCCACCACTTGTTGATGCCGCGCAAAAACTCGTCCATCTGCGCCATGGCAGCCCAGATCTCGAAGCGGTGCATGTGCTGCTCGAACTCGAGGATGGCAGCCTCGCACGCCTGGGAGACCTCCTCGCTGGGGCCTCCGAGCGGCGCCTTGCCGTCAGTCCACTTCTGCGCCGTGTAGAAGCACGAGCGCGCGATGCGGTTGAAGATGTTCGTGAGCAGCGCGCCCTCCTTGAGAGCGGGGTCGGGCGACTTCTCGCTGGCGTTGGGGTCGAAGGGCTTGGGCGAGAAGCTCGCGGACTTCAGGCCCAGTCCGAGCGCCGCCCAGTGCGCGCGCAGCTGCTCGACGGTGTAGTAGTCCAGCAGCTCGTCTGCCAGCGGCGGCTTGATCTTGCCCGACGAGGAGGCCTTCTTGCCCATGAACAAGATGTGGTAGTTGGGGACGAGCGTCGTCTGGCGCAGCTCGTCGCCCGTGCCCTCGGCATGCGGGTTGGGACCCTGCGTCGCAGACCACAGCGCCGTCTGCGCGACGCCGTAGAAGTAGATGTTGTCCTGCCCGATGAACTGGTAGACCTGCGCGTCGTCAGAGCACCACCAGTCCTTCCACTCCTCCCTGGCGTGCCCGCGGTTGACGAGCACCGCCTCGGAAAACGAGATGGGGGCCCACAGCGACTCGGGCCAGCACCAGACGGTGTGCGGCTCCTCGCCCTCGAGCTGCGGGGCGGCAACGCCCCATTCGATGTTGCCCGTCAGGCGGAACGGGACGAGCGCCTTGCCCGTGCGGAACTTGGCGACGCCCGCCTCGGTGAGGATGCGCTTGGCCTCGTCGCGCTCGTCGATGTTGTCGAACTCGAGCGTAAACGACGCCTTGCCCTTCTCGACGGGGTAGTAGGTGTGCTTGGGCAGCCTGTCCTCGACCGAGCGGTAGGCGTCCTCGAACTCCTGCTTGACGTAGATGACCGGCGGCACGAGGAACTCGCGCACCGTACTGACGGTGACGTCGCGCGTCGTGTCGCGCCCCTCGATGTTGTCGAAGTGCTCGGCGATGAGCTCGCGCATCTGCGGCAGCTTGAAGTACCAGTTGGTGACGGGGCGCAGCTCTGGGGTCTCGCCGGTGAGCGTGGACTTGGGGCCGATGAGGTCCTCGGGCATGAACTGGTGGCCGAGGTCGCACTCGTCGGCATAGGCCTTCTCTGACTTGCAGCCCTGCACGGGGCAGTGGCCCAGCACCTGCCTGCCGTTCAAGAAGGTGTTGGCCTTCACGTCGAAGAACTGCGGGGTCGAGCGCTTCTCGAGCCAGCCTTCCTCGTACAGGCGGCGGATGAACTTGTCCGTGACCTCGGCGTGGATCTTTCCGCACAGGCCGATTTCAGACCCCTCGAACACGTCGAGGCTGATGTCGTAGGCGTCCAAGACGTCCTTTTGGCGCTCGTGGTTGCGCATGACGTACTCGGAGATGGTACCGTCGAACTCCCCCGCCTCGACGAGCTTGCGGTAGCCCTCGTTGATGGGCGAGCCGTAGCAGTCGGTTCCGCTGACGAAGATGACGTTTTCGCCGCCCAGGCGGTCGCGCAGGAAGCGCGCGGTGATGTCGGCGGGCACGAACACGCCCGCGACGTGGCCGAAATGGAGCCCCTTGTTGCCGTAGGGCATGCCCGCGGTCACGATTGCGCGTTTGGGGAAATGGGGACGCTCTTGCAAGGTTGCTGCCTTTCTAGATAATGCCAAGCGAGGGCGGACTCATCCGCCCTCGTGTCGTTTTTTCTGGTCGATTATAGCCCGAATGCTAGCTCGGGGCGTTTGCGCGGTAGTACGAATTGCCCACCTGCTCGAGCGCTCCGAAGAAGCCGCCCGTGAGCGCGTCGAGCTCGCTTGCGTCGAGCGTGTCGAGCTTCCAGGTGCCGCCCGCGTGCACGAGCCTGAGCTCGACGGTGGCGGACTGGTCCTTGCCGCCCAGCTGCTGGGCGTGCTCGTCGGCCACGTCCACGAACAGGCGCGCCTGGTTCTGGTTGCTCACCGCGCCGGTGTAGCGCGCATCGGCGAGCGTGCGCGCGAGGTAGTCGCTCATGCAGTCGTTGAAGTACGCGTCGAGGTCGCGCGTCTTGACGGTGACCTGCACCGTCGCGCTGTCGCCGTCGACCTGCGCCTGGCCGACCTCGTAGTCGAAGTCCACGAGCCGCGCCAGAAACGCGTCGTAGGCCTTCTGGTGCGAGGCGTCGAGCTCCGAGGGCACCGTCGTAGAGCTCTCGAGGCCGATCGCGCCCGCCAGCGCCGCATCGACGTCGTGGTCGAGCTCGTCGGGATTGCCCGCATAGCAGGCGGCAAACGCGGACTTGTCATGCGTGACGACCGCGTGCAGGGCCGCAGAGGCCGTTGCCTCGGGGGTCGCGTTTGCCATGTGCACGCCGGCGCGGACGCACAGGGCGACGGCTATGACGACGAGCACTGCCGCGAGGACGCCCAGCACAACCGCCCCGATGCGCATGGCCTTGGCGGCAAACCCGGTCTTTTTCGCGATGTCGGCAAAGTCGGGCAGCTCCTGGGGCTTGAGCTCGTCGCCGCTCGGGAGCTCCGAGAGCTTCGCGATGGCCTGCTCTACCTTGTCTCTTGCCTCGGACATGGCGGCCTCTATTTCATGCGCGCGTTGAGCTCGCCCGCGAGCTCGTCGAGCGTGATGCCGTAGCGCTCCGCCACGACGAGCAGGTGGTAGAGCAAATCGCCCATCTCGTAGCGGATGTGGTCGTGGTCGTCGTCCTTAGCCGCCATGACGACCTCGCCCGCCTCCTCGACGACCTTGCCAAGGCACTTGTCCTCCTTGGACGTGAGCAGAAGCGCCGTGTAGCTCTCGGAACTATCGTGGTCCCACCTGCCGTGGATCGTGTCGGCCAGCGCGTAGAGCGTCTCTCCAAGGTTGCCGTCGGTGACGTTGGGTGTTCTCTCCCCCATGTTGCTACTCCTCAGTCAAGCGTGCGGTAAAAGCACGTCGTGTTGCCCGTGTGGCACGCCGGCCCTTCCGCATCCACCTTGGCGAGCAGCGTGTCTCCATCGCAATCGTAGTACAGTTGCATGACGTGCTGCACGTTTCCCGAGGTAGCGCCCTTGTTCCAGAGTTCCTGGCGCGAGCGCGACCAAAACCACGTCGTGCCCGTCTTCTTTGTGAGCTCGATGCTCTCGGCGTTCATCCAGGCGACCATCAACACGTCGCCCGTATCGTACTGCTGTACCACGCAGGGGATAAGCCCCCTATCGTCAAATTTCAGCTGGGTTTCAGACAACTGCGCGTCCTTCCTCGCATGCGCTCCGGGCAACGGACGCCTACAGGCGCACCGGGATGCCCTGGGATGCCATGTACTCCTTGACCTGCCTGATGGTGAACGTGCCGAAGTGGAACACGCTCGCGGCGAGCACGGCGTCCGCCTCGCCCTCGATGATGCCCTCGGCGAAGTGCTCGAGGGTGCCGACGCCGCCCGAGGCGATCACGGGGATGTCGACCGCGCGTGCCACCGCGCGGGTGAGCGCGAGGTCGAAGCCCTCCTTGGAGCCGTCGCGGTCCATGCTCGTGAGCAGGATCTCTCCCGCCCCGCGCTTTGCCGCCTCGGCGGCCCACGCGACGGCGTCGATGCCCGTGTCCTTGCGACCGCCGTGGATGTAGGCGGTCCACTTGTCCGCGCCGCCCGCCACGCGCTTGGCGTCGATTGCCACGAGCACCGCCTGGCTGCCGAAGGCACGCGCGCCTTGCGTGATGAGCGTCGGGTCCGCGATGGCGGCTGAGTTGAGCGAGACCTTGTCGGCGCCCGCGGCGATCATCTGGCGCATGTCCGCGACCGTCCTGAAGCCGCCGCCCACGGCATAGGGGATGTGGACCTGCTCGCTCGCGCGCGACGCCATGTCCACGGTCGTCTTGCGGCCATCGCTCGTCGCCGTGATGTCGAGGAACACGACCTCGTCGGCGCCCTGCGCATCATAGGCGTTGGCGAGCTCGACCGGGTCGCCCGCATCGCGCAGGTTCACGAAGTTCACGCCCTTCACGACGCGCCCGTCCTTGACGTCCAGGCACGGTATCACGCGTTTCGTCAGCATCTACTCGCCTCTCGCTTCCGTGGCCTGCCTGCACACGCGCACGCCCTCTTCGACGCTGAAGGCGCCCTCGTAGATGGCGCGTCCGGTGATGACGCCGTCGATGCCGGGCGCCGGCAGCGCCCCGAGCGCACGCAGGTCGTCGAGCGTGGCGATGCCGCCCGATGCGGTGATGGGAAAACCCGCCGCCTGGGCCAGGCGCCCGTAGGCCGCCGCGTCGACGCCCGTCTGCATGCCGTCGCGCGAGATGTCGGTGTAGATGAGCTCGTGGATGCCGAAGTCCTTGAGCTCGGCGACGAGGTCGGCCGCCGGCGTGCCCGTGCCCTCGCGCCATCCCTCGATCGCGACCATGCCGTCTTTTGCGTCGATGCCGGCAACGATGCAGTCGGAGTACAGCTCAGCCGCCTCGCGGGCGAAGTCGGGGTTGGTGACGAGCGTCGAGCCCAGCACGAGGCGCGTGGCGCCCGAGTCGAGGTAGCGCTCGAGCGTCTCCATCGTGCGGATGCCGCCGCCGACCTCCACGGTCATCTGCGTCTGGCAGGCGATCTTGGAGATGATGTTCATGTTGGTGGGCGTGCCGTCGCGCGCGCCGTCCAGATCGACGATGTGGACGCGCTCGGCACCGGCCGCCTCGAATTCCTTGACCTTGTCCACGGGGTCGTCGCTGTAGACGGTGACCTGGGCGTAGTCGCCCTTGGCGAGGCGGACCACCTTGCCGCCGAGGATGTCGATTGCGGGCACGAGAATCATATATGCCCCTCCTTCGTGATAGATAGGACCTTGTCAGGCGCGCGCTAGTACGCGTCTGACCAGCGCCCCGCGTACATCGGGTCTGGGTTGGTGCCGAAGTCCCCGGTCGCCGCCGAGATGCGCGTGCCGAAGATGGAGACTTCGCCCAGGTCTGTCTGCGCCTTCGCGTCGAGCGAATTGCCCCAGGTGTCTCCCGTTGCCTCGACGTGAACCGTCCCGAGCTCGTCGCACAGCGCGACATCTCCCTCGAAGGCGACCTTCGTGCCATCTTCCGTGCCCGTCGCATCGAACGTGCCGATGTTCTCGACGTCGAAGTGGATGGAAAGCGCGTCGCCGTTGGACTTGAGCGAGACCGTCCCGCGCCCGTAGCGCTTGGGACCCTGGACGACGACGTCGTAGGAACCGTTGATCATGGTCTTTCGAACCCCCTTTTGTGGCTAGCCGAAGCTCTCGACGATCGCGCCGAAGTTGCTGAGCACCTTCAGGCCGAGCGCAGAGGACTTCTCCGGATGGAACTGGACGCCGAACACGAGCCCGTGCGCGACCGCCGAATCGAAGGGGCGCGCATGCGTGGTCGTGGCGATGACGTCGTCCGCGTTTTCGGCGACGACGTTGTAGGAATGCGTGAAGTAGAAGTGGCTGTGGTCGGGCACGCCCGCGAACAGCGGGACGGGGCTTGCCGCCTGGCCGTCGATCTGGACGGTCTGCGTGAAGTCGACCGTGTTCCAGCCCACGTGCGGCACTTTCAGCTTGTTGCCCGCCGGGTCGATCGACTCGACGCGCATGACGTGGCCGGGCAGGATGCCGAGACCATCCATGCGCGTGCCCGCGGGACAGCCCTCGTCGCCCCACTCGAACAGCAGGTGCAGGCCCAGGCAGATCCCTAAAAACGGAGCGCCGGCGGCAACGGCCGCGCGGATGGCGTCTGCCTGCCCCGTCTCGTTCATGGTGGCCATGGCATCGGCAAACGCCCCGACGCCCGGCAAGACGATGCCGTCTGCGCTGCGGATGGCCGCGGCGTCATCGGTGATGAACGCGTCGAAGCCGGCATCCGACAGCCCGCGCTGCACCGAGGCGAGGTTTCCCTTGTGGTAGTCGACGACTGCGATGCGCGCGCCCATCTACAGGACCCCCTTCGTGGACGGCACCTGCCCCGCGATGCGCGGGTTGGGCGCCACGGCCTGCATGAGCGCCTTGGCAGCCGCCTTGAAAAGCGCCTCGATGATGTGGTGCGCGTTGCGCCCCTCGATCGAGCGGAGGTGCAGCGTCACGCCCATGTTG
>JBJEHP010000052.1:0-13369 GCA_051876145.1 Coriobacteriales bacterium
TGACCGTCTTGATAATGTGGGTCACGCGGTTGCCCGGCGCGTACTCGACCAGGTAGATAGCCGCCCCCAAAGAAAGCGGAATCGAGATAATCATGGTCAGGATGAGCAGGTAGAACGAGTTGAAGAGCTCGGGGCCGATGCCGCCGCCCTCCTTGAACTGCTCGGGCTTGCCCGTGAGGAAGCTCGGGTCGAAGGCCTTTTGGGCGCCGCTCGCGATGATATAGACGATGAGCGCAGCAAGCAGGATGAAGATGAACGCCACGATTGCCATCAGGATGCCCGTGGCTATCTTGTCTTCGCGCTTTGCCCGCGCGACCTGCGCCTTGATGTCGTTAGCCATGCTTGACCTCCGACCTGTTGCCGATGACGTGGACGATCAAGATGAACACGAGCGACATGAGCAGCAAGATCAGGGCGAGCGACCACAGCACGTCGTTGTAGACCGTGCCCATCGCCTCGTTGCCCATGCTCGTCGTGAGCACGGACGTGAGCGTTGCCGCAGGGCTGACGAGCGAGTCGGGTATCGTCGCGGCGTTGCCGATGACCATCTGCACCGCCAGTGCCTCGCCAAAGGCGCGCGCCATGCCGAGGATGATCGCCGTCAAGATGCCGGGCGTTGCCGCCTTGAGCACGATGTGCCAGGTGTTCTGCCAGCGCGTTCCGCCCAGTGCGGACGACGACATGCGATAGGCCGCCGGGACGGCGTTGAGCGCGTCGATGATGAGCGAGGTGACCGTCGGCAGCACCATGACAGCCAAGACGAGCGAGCCCGCCAAGATGCCGTAGCCCGTGCCGCCCGACCATCCGCGAATCCACGGGACGACGATCGTCAGGCCGACGAGGCCGAACACGACCGACGGGATGCCGACGAGCAGCTCGAGCGCGGGACGGAACACCGTGTTGCCGAACTTGGGGTTCACCTCGACGGTGTAGATTGCCGACCCGAGCGCGAACGGAATCACGAACAGGCACGAGAGCAGCGTGACCACGAACGAGCCGAAGATCATCGGAAGCGCGCCTACGGTGGGGGCACCGGAGGCGTCGGGCTGGTGCGGGTTCCAGGTCACCCCTGACAAAAAGCCCCACAGGTCGACGCCGTCGACGGCAAACGCCGACAGGCCGCGCTGCGCGACCATGACGATGAGAGATCCCACCACGAGGATGACGACGGCGATGCAAAACCCGGTCAGGGACTTGCCGACGCGCTCCAGCTGGTGTTTTTGCAACGATTTCATGTGCGACTGAGCTTCCATTCATAACAGGAGAAGGGACGGCCAAGACAGACCGCCCCTCTTCGGATGCTGTGATTTACAGGTTCTTCACGTTTCCGGAAGCATCGCGCTCGACCTTCATGTTGGCGATGGCGATGTAGCCGTTCTTCTCGACGAGCGAGCCCTGGACGTCATCGGAGAGCATGTAGTCGATGAACGCCTGGGTGGCCTCGTCGGGGTTGGCCGCGGTGTACATGTGCTCGTAGGACCAGATCTTCCAGGCGTTGGTCTCGACGTTTTCTGCCTTGGGGGCTACGCCGTCAACGGAGAGCGCCTTGAAGCTGTCGGTGTAGTAGGAGAAGGCCAGGTAGCTGATGGCACCCGGGGTCTCTGCGACCATCTTGGCAACGGTGCCCGAGGAGTCCTGCTCCTGCGGGGTGAAGCTCGAGGGAACCTTGGTGTCGCCCAAGACGGCCTTCTCGAAGGTCGCACGGGTACCAGAACCGGACGCGCGGTTGATGACGGTGATGGCGAGGTCCTGACCGCCGACCTGCTTCCAGTTGGTGATCTCGCCCGTGAAGATCTTCTTCAGGTTGTCCATGGAGATGTCGTCGATGTTGACGTCGGAGTTCACGACCGGCCCCATGCCGACGACGGCGACCTTGTTGTCGGCAATCTTGGAAACGTCGTCTTTGTTCTTCAGCTTCTCCTCGGCAAACACGTCGGAATCGCCAATCTGGACGGAGCCTTCGGCGATCTGCGTGATGCCCTGGCCCGAGCCACCGCCCTGGACGGTGATCTGCACGCCGCTGTTCTTGCCCATGAACTGCTCCGCGCCTGCCTCGACGAGCAGCTGCAGCGCCGTCGAGCCGACGGCCGTGATCGAGCCGGAGAGGTTTTCCTGCTTGCTGGAGTCTGCGCTCTGGCCAGAGCCGCATCCGACCAAGCCGAGCGTCGCCGCCATGGCCACGCACACTGTGCCCGTGACCAGCGCCTTGGTCCACTTACCCGAAAGCTTCTTCTTCATGTTTCCTGTACTCCTCTTTCGATGCCAGTTTCTTCTGTATTGGAAGGCCGACCAACGCGTGGTCGACCGGGTTCCCGTTCGTGCACGAGCAGCCCCCAGGGGAGGACGGCCCGCCCGGAGTTTCCCGTCAGCCAAAGTGTCCCGTGATGTAGTCCTCGGTTCGTTTGTCGGCGGGCCTGGAGAAGACCTGCTCGGTCGTGCCGGACTCGACGAGATGGGCCGGCTCGGCCATGGACTCGCGCAGCATGAACATCGTGTAGTCCGAGACGCGCGTCGCCTGCTGCATGTTGTGCGTGACGATGACCACGGTCATGGCCTGGGTGAGGCCGCGGATGGTCTGCTCGATCTGGTTCGTCGAGATGGGGTCGAGCGCCGAGCAGGGCTCGTCCATGAGCAGCACCTCGGGGTCGGTTGCCAGGGCGCGGGCGATGCACAGGCGCTGCTGCTGGCCACCCGAAAGCCCGAGCGCGCTCGACGAGAGCTCGTCTTTGACCTCGTCCCACAGCACAGCACGCCGCAGGCAGTCCTCGACGAGCGGGTCGAGTGCTGCGTGGCTCTTCACCCCGCGCAGACGCGGGCCGTAGGCGACGTTGTCGTAGATGGAAAGCGGGAACACGCTCGGCTGCTGGAAGACCATTCCCACGCGCATGCGCAGCTCGACTGGGTCGATCGTGCCGTGGTTGATGTCCTCGCCGTCGAGCGTGATGGTGCCGCCCACCTCGACGTTTCCAAGCATGTCGTTCATGCGGTTCAGGCAGCGCAGCAACGTGGACTTGCCGCAGCCGGAAGGCCCGATGAGGGCAGTTACCTGGTTGGGTGCGATGCTGGCGCAGGCCCCCGCCACCGCCGTCTCGCCCGAATAGGCGACCGATACGTCTTCCAACTCGAAACTGCCTGCCACGTGCAACACTCCCCGTCCGTTTGTTCATGCAGGGCAATCGTAGAAATGCGGGCAGGGCGAATGGTTGAAGCGTTGTGAAACCATGTTGCAGGCACGTGAACCGCGTTGCAGCGATGTGAACTGTGTGACCGGCAGGTGAACTCGCGTTGTTGCGCTGTTGTTGCAGAGTTCTCCGCGGCAGGCGCGGGGACTGTGCTAGAATCTCTCACACGATGCGGGTGTTGCCAAGTGGTAAGGCCCTGGCTTCCCAAGCCAGTATTCGCGGGTTCGAATCCCGTCACCCGCTCCATCGAACAAGCAGGCCAGCCGGCACACGCCAGCTGGCCTTTTCGTTTCTTCGAGCGGGACCAAAAAAGCCCTGCGCGCACAGCCCGTGGCAGGACGGGGTTGCAATAAGTGCGCTACAGGTGGCGCAGGACCGCGTGGAACTCCTCTTCGGCCTCGCTTTTGACCGCGGCGATGACCGTGTCGCCCGGCATGAGCACCGTGCTGCCGTTGATCATCTCGAGGCCGTCTTCCTCCTCGACGGCGATGAGCTGCACCTCCCTGCTGAAGGGGATGTGCGCAACCTGGATGCCGTCACGGTGGTGCATCTTCATCGGCAGGCGCGTCTCGATCATGAGAATGTCGCCCTCGCGCAGTGAGAAGACCATGTGCATGTCGCCAACGACGGCCTCCTCCTCGACCATGCGGGCAATGAGCTCGGTGGACGAGACGGGCTCGATGCCGACCTCCTTGAAGATGCGGTTGTTCTTGGGGCTGTTCACGTTGGCGATGCAGCGCGGCACATTGAACGCCGTCATGGCAATCTCGCACGCGACAAGGTTGGTGTCGTCGTGGCCCATGAGCGCGATGAACAAGTCGGCGTCATTGACGCCGGCGTCCAGCTGAACGGCCGAATCCGTACCGTCGCCCTCGACGAGCAGCACCTCCGGGGGCAGCGCCTCGGCCAAATGCTCGATCGAGTCGTGGTCTTCCTCGATGACGACGATGCGGTGGTTCTGCTCCAGCATCATGTTGATGAGGTACTCCGCCGTCGTGCTGCCGCCGCTGATAACGATTAGCATGTCCGTCTAGCTCCTAATGAATCGGGAAAGCGCCGCGTAGTTCTCGCGGGCAACGCACACGAGCGCGACGTCGCCGTCGTGCAGCAGGCTCCGGCTGCTGGGAAGGAACGCGTCGTCGTCGTGCTCGATGGCGATGACGCGCGCGCCGTATTCCTCTTCGAGATACGAGCAGTTGAGCGTCTCGTCGTCTTCGAGGTTCACCGCGAAGCGCGCGACCTCGTAGTCGCCGAAGGTGTCGATGTGGTGCCCGTGACCCGATTGGATCTTCGCGAAGATCTCTTCTGCGACGAGCGTCGTCCCGCACGAGAAGTCGACGCCGAGCTGCGCGTACGTCTTCTCGCGGCGCGCCTCGTAAAGGCGCGTGATGACGTGCGGGACGTTGAAGATGCGGCGCCCGACTTCGGCGGTCATGAGGTTCGTGTTGTCGTTGGAGGTGACAGCGGCAAGGACGTCGCACTCCTCCACGCCGGCCTCTTTGAGGACCTCCTCGTCGAACCCGATGCCCTTCACGCTGCGCCCGTTGAAATCGTGGCCCAGGTTCTTGAAAGCATCGGCGCGCCGGTCGACGACGGACACGTTGTGCCCGTCTTCGGAAAGGAGCGTGGCAAGCTCGCTGCCAACGCGCCCGCATCCCACGACGATAATGTTCATGCCCAGTGCACCTCTCGGTCCTCGTATCGATGTTATGTGCATGGTAGCGCTCCCACCTCCTTTTGTGTATCGCCTCGCATTTCGAGCACGGTAATGCCGAGCTCATCGCCCACCTCGAACCAGCTGCCGCGTGCCGGCGAGCTAAAACGCTCGATGACGATGCGCGCGCCGCGACAGCCCGCCACCCGGCACGGCGGCATACCGTGCACCGCCCTGAGCACACGGCCGCGCCCGTCCGCGAACGCAACGTCGATGGGCTTCCTCATGCCAAAGGTGTGGATGCTCTTGCACGGGACAAACACGAGCAGGCCGTCTTCGCCCAGCCAGGAGGGCCCACGTCCCAGCAGCCCCCGAGCACGCTCGAAAAGCGAGAGCGCGAAGACGACGCGGGCGGGCATGCTCGACTCCTGGCGCGCACACGATGGCATCCCCTCGACCCTTTCTACGCCCGCAGCGCTGCGACCGTACGCCACCGTCTCGCACCTCATAACAGTTCCCCCGGGGTATAGGGGTCGATTGCGAGTGCGTAGGTATGGGTGAAGCGTGCGGGAATGTGATAGCCAAGCGCCGCTGCAGATCCGGTATCGAACGGCCAGGGCGTAAACTCGAGCTTCGCCTCGTAGACGGCCATGCTCGCCAGCGGCATCCCCGCGTCGCGCGACGACACGCTGACGGTCTCGTCATGCTCGCTAAAGCTTTCCGATAGCTCAGCCTGCACCGCCTGCGCACGTGCGGACCCATCGTAGGAGTCCCGCGAGGGCGAGGTGGCATTCGCGAGCACGCTTTGGGCAGCCAGATGGTCGAAGCGTGCGCACTCGCCCAGGTAGACGGCGCAATCGATAGCGATAACCAGCACGATGAGGATGACGGGCAGCACGACGGCAAGTTCCACCGCCATCTGCCCGCGTTCGTCGAAGCCTCTTCCCATAGCGCCTACCCCGCCTTTGCCTGCAGCGCGCCGAGCGCGGACGCATACTGCGCCTGCAAGTCGACGGGCACGGGAAGCGTGAGCTTGCCGTCTTGCGTACCCAGCCCCAGCTCCTGCAGCGGGACACGGGCAACGACGAGGCCCTCGTCGGTCAGGACATCGCCCAGGTCCGGAAGCTCGAGTTCTTCGGCGAACATGTCGACGAGTCCCTTCATGTCCTCGACGGAGATATAGCCCGCCGCCTGCTTTGCCCTCAAAAGCGCGCCTGCCGCAGACCCACCGTCACGCTCGAGGATATGGGAGGTGTTCACGAGAACCGGTTTGTACGACTGCAAGTCGGGCGGCTCGAGGCTCGTCATGGTAATGGCGTCTTTGAACTTGCCCGACGCCCAGCTGGAAAGGTCGTTGCCTATAAGGGGAATCTTCCTCACCTGGTTGTCGAACAGGTCCTCCACGGCCTCGGTGCCGCCCGTGTATGCACGCAGGGCATCCGACCACGCACCAAGCACCGCATGCAGCAGCCCCGACCCTATCGACTCCTCGGGCATGAGCCCCGTGGCGATATCGGATATGACGCTGCCCTCATCGTCTGCCGGGTCGGGGGCAAGCGTGGCGCCGGACAGCGCGACGCGGGCAGGGGTGCCCTCGGAGCCAGATACAAACGGCGTGCTCAAAGCGGAGTCGGGCGCGAACACGACGCACACGCACCCGTACCTCCCAGGCGGTTGCGGGTCGTAGCGCTTCCCGCCCATCGTGGCAATCGCCTTCTTCAGGTCGCCGCGGATGCCTTCCGCCTCCTCCTCGAGCTCTCGTCTGATCTGCTCCGACTCGAGCGCAGCCTCGCGATACTCCTGCGAGGCATCGACCACCGCCTTGTAGTAGTACTCGAAGCCGTTGTCGATGGACGTGGACGCTGCGGGGACGCGCCCCAGGGTAAGGGCCGAGAACTTGCAGGTCTCGCAGCGCTGCACACCCCCGCCGTCGATCTCCTGAACGGACGCCATGCCCGAGGGGGTGCCCGACTGGTATGCGGGGCATCCCGTATACGCGTGCAGCACCCGCTTGCCGCCGCTTTGGGAAACGGGGTAGATGCGTTGCGTGTAGAGGTACGTCGAGCGGATCTGCTCCGTGTTGCGCGCGAGCGGCTTCAAGTTGGGAAGCTCGACACCTCTCTCGGTCCTTTCGATGCTCCCGCCCGAGACTTCCTTCAGCGCATACTCGTAGAACTGCTTGCGCGCCACGGACTCCGCGACGCGCTCGGGAGAGCCGCCGGCCGCAGAGCCGGGCTCGTTTTGCAGACGCAGCGCGTAGTAGGCCTTCGCGCGGGCGAGCGGGGCCGCAAACGTCCAGGTCTTGACCGAGGAGTAGCTGGGGTTTTGAGCATCGGGGAGGCCGGCAAGATGCGAGGCGCGCTCGCGCAAGCAGGTGGAACTGCCGCAATCCGCCTCGAAGGCGCGCTGCTTTGCCGCATCCTGCCGCTCCTGCGCACGCTTCTGTTGCTCGCTTTTCTCCTGGATCTTCGCCTCGCGCGACTCGATGTCCTGCGCCGCCTCGTTTACCTCGGTGTTGTCGGGCAGCTCCACGGGGTCTGCATGCAGCGGGGATGCGAGGGCTATGCCCACGTAGCCGACGCCGCTCGCATCCGCATTCGCCGTGATGACCTGCGCGGAGCGCACGGCGCAGATGACGGGCAGAGCCTCCTGGGCACCATTGAGTCCCTTGACCGCCGTCTCGGCAAACTTGTCCCTCACCTGCAGCACCTTGCTGCCAGCACTGGCGAGCTCTGCCGCGGCGGCCGCGCCGCCGGGGATAAACGACGCGACAGCCGACGCGGCATAGACCGTGATGCCGACGAGCGAGAACGACAGCAGCGCGGCGTCGACGACCTGCCCGGCCGTCACGAACTCCGCGACGGCGTTGTCTGCCGCCAGAGCTCCGGCATCGGCCACGTACTGGATCTCTCCAGCACGCGTGCCGATGACGAAACCGCGCATCGTGACGAACAGCAGGCCGCACACGACGAGGAGGGCGACAGCCGCAGCAGGCGTCGTAAAGCCGCCTTCTTGCCTGACGAATACCGAGTTCATGCCCATGCCCCTATCCACTCGTCGGGAGATGCGCCCGCATCGAGTACCCACTGCGGCGCACAGCTCGCAGACGCGGAAACCTTCTGCTCCGCACAGCCGTCTCCAGCACGTTGGCTCGAGAGACCCGCAGCGACGCCCAACAGGGGCAGCAAGACGACATGGTGGGCAATCTCCACCTGAGAGCGCGAAAGCTCGCCCCCTGAGACCTCGATGGTCCACCCGTCGCGCCCACCCTCGTGGAACACGGGCACGTTGGGCACGGCGCCAAGGCGGCGCAGCGCATACTCGCGCGCCGCCTGCTCATCTTGCGTGCTGGTCGCAAGCATCCGGCAGGTCTCCGCTGCCGCCGTCTGCATGACGCAACGGTCGTAGAGCAGCAGCATCGGCTGCAAGAACACCCCGAACACCACCAACAGCACCGGCAGCAGAAACGCCGCCTCGAGCGTCGCCTGTCCCGATTCAGAACGAAAGCACATCGAGCGCACCTCCCATCGTCCCGAGCGCGTGAGATGCCGATGCGGTGATGACCTGGGACATCCCGCCATCTGCGACAAAATGCCAGATTGCGCCCAGCGCCCCGATCATCGCCAGAAGCACGAGTCCGATGACGAGGTACTCGAGTGCCGCCTGCCCCGACTCGTCGAGATGGAAAGCCGCCAGCCTGCCCGCCATAGCTGCCCCTACAGTCCGTTCATGCCGTTCGTGATGGCATCCCACAGCTCCGTGACCTTTCCCTTGAACGCGGTGACGGCAAGCATCGCGATGACCGCGAGCACGCCGACGAGAATCGCGTACTCGGTGGTTCCCTGCCCGTCCTCTCTCATCCCCGCCTTCTTCGCAGACAGCCACGAGCAGGCATGCAGCGTCCTTCTCCTGATTTGCTCCATGTCGAATCCTTTCTCTAGAAACTTGAACCTATGAACTGAATGAGCACGGGGCCCATGATCAGAACCAGCATTGCCGGCAGGATGCACGTGCCCGTGGGGACGAGCATCTTGATGGGAACCTTCTCGACCTGCCGCTCTATCTGCGAAAAGCGCTCGCGCCTGATGTCACGCGCGAGCGTCGTGAGCATGCCTGCCAGGGGAGACCCGTACCCCATTGCCTGAACGACCGTGTCCGAGAACCTCTTCACCAGCTGCGAGCCAGCCTGGTCGGCGGCGTCTTGCAGCGCCCGTTCGCGCATGGCCACGCCGCTTCTCCATTTGAGCTGCGCCGCCCTCATCACCTGCGAGAGCTCTCCGGGAAACTTCTCGCAGTACAGCGTCAGCGCCGCGTCGAACGAAAGCCCGCCGCGCATTCCCATGGCGACGATGTCCGCGAGAATGTCGAGTTGGCGGTCGCAGGCGCGCCGCAGCTCGTCACGACGTCTTTTGTCGAGCACACGCGGTGCCCGCCGGGACAGCACGATGGCAGCGACGAGCGCGACCGGCGCAACCCACACCGATGTCAAGGTCGCGAAGACGAGCCCCGCCGCCATGAAGACGGAAAAGCACAGGACCGGATCGCGCAGGACGTCTTCCAGCTCGAGCTTGCGCCGATGCGCTCGCACCTGCAGCTCGAGCCGTTCCGCGACCAGGCGGGGCAGCAGGAACCCCGCAGCGCCCGCAGCTACGAGCGTCGCTATGAGAACGAGCGCACTCATCGCGCCCCTCCTCCCGGAGCTGCCGACAAGTCGACGGCGAGCGCCTTCTTGACCAGCAGCACGCCCGCCACCTCGAGGAGCAGCGCCGTGACGAGCAGGGCAACGCCCAGCGGACTCGAGAAGAACGCCCCAAAGTAGCCCGGTGAGAGCACCGTGATCAGCGCTGCCAGCGCGAGCGGCATCCACGCGACGATGCGCGCGGACAGGCGCCCCTGGGTCGTCTTGGTCCGAAGCTCTTCCTCGAGCTCGGCACTTTGGCGCAGCGAATCCGAAACGCTCGCAAGCACCTCGCCCAGACTTCCGCCGGACCTGTGCTGTATCTCCATCGCAGCAGAGAGGTACGCGAACTCCGAGCCGCCCGTCCGTGTGCGCAGCCCCTGCAGCGCCTCGTCGAGCCCCTGGCCGGCCTGCAAGTCCCAGACTGTTCTCTTCAGCTCTCCCGCCAACGGCTCGCTGCAGTTGTCGGCGGCGTACTCGAGCGCCTTCACCAGCGAGGTGCCCGCATCGAGCGCGATGCTGAGCAGGCGCAGCGCCTCGGGCATCCCCCGTTTCAGCTCACGCAGGCGCCGACGCTTTCGAGCAGATGCGAGCGCGCGGGAAAGCCGGGTGCTCCCCGTTGCCAACTCCCGCATGCGCGCGAGCAGAGCGCGCCCCTTCTCCACAAGAGCGCGGGGGTTGCCCCACAGACGCGCGAGCATCCCGGCGATGCGGTAGGCAGCCATCCCCGTCGCGACAAGCGCAATCACGAGCAGCGTTGCACTGAGTGGCGCCATGCTTCCACCTCCTCGGCACTCGCGATGCCCAGATAGGGCAGGTCATCGATCCAATCCGGAAGCGCGCCCCAGAAATAGGCACCCGCACGTCGGTCCCACCGAACAATCGGCGTGAAGAAACCCGCCGAATCACCCGCGCGGGAACCTACGTGCCGCATCGCGATCTGCGTGATGCGGCGCTTCCCGCCGCCCACGCGGTCTTGCTGCACGACGAGGTCGAGCGCCGAGGCAATCTGCGTCTCGATGATCTCCACGGGCAGTTCCATCCCGTAGCGCACCATCATGACCAGACGTGGGACGACCTCTTCGGGCCCATTGGCATGCAGGGTCGTGAGCGAGCCGTCGTGCCCTGTCGTCATGGCCTGCAGCATGTCGGCTGCCTCTGCGCCGCGAACCTCGCCCACGACGATGCGGTCCGGCCGCATGCGCAGCGAGTTGATGACCAGCTCGCGGATCGTGACCAGCCCCTTGCCCTCAGAGTTGGGCATGCGCGCCTCGAGGCGTACGACGTGTGGATGCTCGTCAAAGCGCAGCTCCGCCGAGTCCTCTATCGTGATGATGCGCTCCTGCTTGGGGATATGCTGGGACAGCGCGTTGAGAAGCGTCGTCTTGCCGCCGCCCGTGCCGCCGGAGACCGCGATGTTCTTGCGAGACTGCACGCCCCAGATAAGCAGCGTCTCCATCTCCTCCGAAAGCGATCCGAGCTCGACGAGCTCCGCGAGCGTGTACGCCCGTGCCCGGAACTTGCGTATGGTGAGCGTGGTCCCACCCAGCGAAAGCGGCGGGATAATCGCATTCACACGATGCCCCTCGGGCAAGCGTGCGTTGACGATCGGGCTCTGCTCATCGACTCGACGCCCGAGCGGCGAGACGATGCGGTCCACCACGAGCCGCAACTGCTCTTCGGACTCGAACGACTCGCGGCTCTGATAGAGCATGCCCTCGCGCTCGAAGAAGACCGAGCCGGGGCCGTTGACCATGATCTCCGTGACGGTCGGGTCGCTCAGCAGGCGCTCGAGCGGGCCAAGCCCCAGCACCATGTCGAGCGTCTCCGTGACAATCGCGTCCATGTCGCCGGGAGCCAGCGTGGGAAAGTCACGCGCCCTGAGTATCTGCTCGATCGCAGCCGTGAGCTCGATGCGGGCACGCTCACGCCCCGAAGCCAAAAGCTGCGCGATCTTTTCCGAGGAGACTTCCTCGTACAACGCATCTCTAAGCTGCGCACGCACGGCATCGGCGTTGCCCGCCTGAACCTGCTGGCTCGCGCTGGGCGCAGGGGCTTGGATGTAGTCCGAAAACTTCATCGCACGCGCCCCTTTCGCTCCTCCACCTGCGGCACGACGTACAGGCGCCCCATGCGCGGCATGATCTCTTCCATCAGCTGGTCGACACCCTGCACCACGGGCCCGTTCGCATCCAAGAACTCGCTCACCTTTCCCGCCGCGAGCTCTGATTCCACCGTGCGCTTGCCATCGGGGACGGTGAAGAGCTCCTGCGCGGCAAAGGCCGCTTGCGCACGCTTGAACACGTCTTTGCAGCGCGGGCTATACCGGTTGAACACGGGGACCACGCGCGCCGACGCGACCCCGACGCGCCCGAGCAGCTCGAGCGCCTTGAGCGCCCCGTACACAGACGCGCGGCGCGCGTCCATGACCAGGAGCACAAGGTCAGACGAGCACACTAACCCTGCAGTTAGGCCATTCCAGAACTGGCCCGTGTCGGCGACGACGAGGTCGGGGGTGCTGCGTATCGAGGGCAGGCAGGCGACCACCTCGTCGCTTGCCTGCTCTGCCGCCTCGGGAAAGCACGGGGCCTTGAGCAGGTCGAGGCAGTCCGCAAGCGCGAGCGACGGGCACTCCGCCCCGAGCGAGAGGTCGGGCAGCTCCTCGTCGAGCCCCAGCCAGACGCCGTAGTCTCCAAACTGCAGATCGCCCTCGAGAAGCGTCGTCTTGACTCCTGCACGCGCGGCGAGGCACGCGCACAGAAGCGCGATCGTGCTCTTTCCCGCGCCTCCGCTCGCCGAGACGACGGTCATGAGCGGAGCAGTGCGCATATCGCTCGTGTACCCGCGCATCAGCTGCCCCCTTTCGCGTTGTCGGTGCCGCTTGGCAGCACGAAGTGGATGGTCCCCTTCGATGACGCCGTGATCAGCTCGCTCACACTTGCAGGCGTCACCGCGAGCGTCACCCAGGTGACCTGCTGCTTTGTGTTGGGGTTTTCGCTCGTGCTCGTCTCGAGCACGAGGATCTTCTGGCCGAGGAGCACCACCTCTCCTTCGGCGGTCTCGACGTACACGTCGACGAACGAGCCCTTCTGTATGGCGCCGCCAACCGCGAGCACATCGTCGGAGGAGACGCTCACCGCCGACAGCCCCGCGGGCACGGCGATGCGCGATGCCCCGCTGCCGACGCGGTCGAGCATGATCGGCTCGTTTTTCTTGATGTCTGCCTGCGCCACCTTGCCCGTGACCTGGTCGACGGAGGTTGCCGCCTCTCCTTGCGCGAGCAGATCGACGAGCCACTCCTGCGTCGTGACATTGGATTCGTCCACTGCGCTCCCGACGGGGATGTCCTTCGTGGCGACCACGACCTCCACACGTTCGCCGCCGTAGCTGTGTATCGCCGCTGCACGTGCCATGGCAGCCTCGGAATTGACCGAGGCCGTATACGCGAACACGCCCAGTACCGCAACAGCCGCGCAGACCACGGAGATGATCGTCTGCTTGCGTTGTCTTGCCATGTCGCCTCCTCATTCGTCGCAGATAACGCATGAGTGACTATCGCTTGAAACGACCTGCCAAAACCACCCCGCAAAGTCTGAGCACTTCGCAGACCCAGCTACGAGCTCATCCCGACCCAAACCAGAGCCCAACCCGAGCAAAGACCGAGTAAAAGCAGAGAAGTACGTGCCGAGAAGCGTGTCCGCTACGCCCGTGAATCGACAGACTGTGACGGCGAAGCCTCGCTTTTTAGCCTCGCGGCGAACAATGGCCATGAAGACCGCGAAATACCCCGCGCGCGAGAGCAAGACCAAACGCAGGGAAAGGACGCAGGTGGGTGCCCAAAGATTACGCTGCACG
>JBJEHP010000053.1:0-13340 GCA_051876145.1 Coriobacteriales bacterium
GATCGTCTGCTTGCTGCTGACCGATGCCGTCGCGTTTTGGGCATCGGAAAGCTGCTGTTTCCAGTACGTGGAGAATTTCTGCGCCTGCTGCTGATAGTCTCCGCCTAGAATCTCGCCGATGAGCTCGGTCGCGTCGCAGAGTTCGTCCACGGTCGAAACCGAGTTGATTGGCACGAACGCGATCCCCGCCTGCTTGAGCTGATTGAGCTGGTCGTCGGAGTACAAGCTCGAGATGCCAAAGACCACCTGCGTGCCCGACGCAATCAGGTCCTCGACCGACTGAGCGGAATAGTCGTTGGGGTTCCCCTCGGAATAGCGCGGGAAAT
This sequence comes from Coriobacteriales bacterium, assembly GCA_051876145.1. Taxonomy (GTDB): domain Bacteria; phylum Actinomycetota; class Coriobacteriia; order Coriobacteriales; family QAMH01; genus CACZQA01. The sequence continues at coordinate 327 of JBJEHP010000053.1, forward strand.
ACTGCTTGAACTTGTCGGTAATCTGCTGTGTCGCCGCTGCGGAGATGACCGGGTCTCCCTTGGACACGATCATCGTCACTTCCGCCAGTGCGCCGATGTTGGGAGCGACCTTGGTGACCTGTGCGGGTATCTCGACCTGCGTCCCATCGGATGCGGTCACCGTGCGCGTCGAAGACGACTGCCCCGAGCCGCCGCCCGCACAACCTACCATGGCAAGCGCCAACGTGCAGGCAGCCATCACTGCAATAACGTCCCTGATAACTCGCTTCATCTACTCCTCGTCCTTTCTTGTCCAAACTATTATCTTGTGCCGAGAATAGATGTTCTGTAGAATAAACTACGGAGCTACTCAGGAGTCAACGGCAATCTTCGAGCAAATCCTCTGAGAAGACGAAGAGGCGGGAGGCGTTTTCAACGCCATGCAAAGCAACGAGAAACTCTACAAAGTCGCTGATTTCGCGAGATTGTGCGGACTTCCAAAGGACACGATCCTCTACTACGACCGTATCGGCCTGCTGCATCCTGCCAAGGTCGGCTCAAATGGGTACCGTTACTACTCCTTCGATCAGCTTTTCACCGCTCACCTCATCGAGAGTCTCAAGCTCTCCCACATGACGCTCGACGAGATACGGGACTTCATGTCCGCGCCCGATCCTGCCGCCTATCACACCCAGGTAGCCCGTTCGCTCGACGAGTTGGAGCAGCGCATCCGCCTGCTCGAACAAGCACGCGCCAGCATCGCCGTCGTAGACAAGCTTTCGGGGGAATGGGTCGAGCACGGATGCGGCGAGCCGTTCGTCAGCGAGATGCCTCAAGCCGGATTTCTCGTCCACTCCGAGCCGTTCTCGCGAGATGACGATGGAACGCGCTTTCCATGGCAGCTCAAGGAGCTGCTGGATGCTGCGCATGCGGAGCGTCTCGCGTTTGTTCCGCTCATCAGCGAGCTGCACTTTGACGAGGAGGCAGCGGGGGCAAAGGCGGGCTCGTATGCGGCGCTTCGCATGTTCGAATCCCCACGGGAGATTGGCTCTTTCCCATTTCACGTGCGTCCCCAGGGGGCGTATCTCTGCACGAACTTCTTCGGGAGCTACGACGAGCTCCCGGGCTTTTATGCAGCGTTTCGGGAGTTGGCAGCCGACGCACAGTGCTGCGTCTCCGGACCGCTGTATCAGATTGCGACAGGCCCCGTCTTTGGGAACGGAAAATCCTTTCCCATGCGTTTGAGCGCCAAGCTTGAGAGCGCCGGTTAGAACGTCGCCTTGTGGATCATCTCGCGCATCTTGCGCGCCGCGCGCTCGTTGACGATGGGAATGTAGTGGTCGAGCAGCTGCAACATCTTCTCCTGTTCTTCGGGGATGATGCCGTTGAAGCGCACGACGTCAGAATCGTGCGAGCTGATGATCGACGTCTTGCAGTTCAGGTTGGCGATGAAGGTCCGGATCTCCTCGACGGTCTCGACCTCGCCCGCTGGCGTCCAGGTACCGGCTGCAATGTCTTTCGCGAGTCGCCAGTCCTGCGTTGGGGTCAGCGTGACGATGAGTATCGTCTCTGGGGCGGCGGCGCTGAACGCTCGCGCGGAGGCGAGCGCGTTTTCCTGCCCCTTGCCCGCGCCTGCTAGCCCCGCCAGGTAGAAGAACGTCGAGGTGATACCCGCCTTGTGCAGCCGTGCCCCCTGTTCGACAAGGTCCTGAGCGGTCTGCCCCTTTTCCATGAAGGACAGGATGGGGTCATAGCCGCTTTCGGCACCGATGCAGATGTCGCTCACGCCACGCGCGGCGAGCTCGTCGAGCTCCGCATCTGTTTTCGCGGCGACGTCCGTGATTCGGCAAAATCCCCCATAGCTCCTGACCTGGGGCATCTTTGCCTCAACCGCATCGAATATCTCGAGCAAACGTCGATTCGAGAGCGCGAAGGGATTGCCTCCCACCAGGTAGATACGCTGGTCAAGCTTCGTCGCCTTTGCAGCGAGCTCGTCGATGTCCTCCAAGATCTCGGACATAGGCGAGGGCTGGAACCCGACGCCGTTGTAGATGTCGCAGAAGTGGCATTTCCCATGCGAGCAGCCACGGGAGACCTGGAGCATGGGACACATCATGTCGCGCGGTGGGCGATGCTGCGGTTTGTCGATGTGCATGGCGTACCTCCTCGAGAAATCGAGTACATGCCCATGGTAGCGCAGAAGGGATAAGTGTGCGCTGAATTATGAGATGCGCTGCCCTGCCTCGTCGAGGAGTTCTTGATAGTTGTAGACGAAGCGGTCGACGACGGTCTTGAGCACGTCAGTGGCTTGCTGCTTGTGCTCGTCGTAGACGCCTACCACATACGCGCCCGTCTGCTTGGCAGATTGTGCCGGCGTGACGACGTCCTCGAAAATCGCGCACCGCGCCGGGTCGACGTTCAGGCGGCGCGCCGCCTCCATATACACCTTCGGGGTGGACTTGCCACCCGTGTGCAGCTCGTCGCAGACGCACAGCGTGTCGAACATGCCAAGGACCTCGTTGTTCTTGAGGGCAGGCACGAGAAGGTTGCGTTGCAGGGATGTTGCGATGGCCAGCGGAGTACCGCACGACTTGCAGTACTTGAGGTATTCGCGCGCGCCGGGCTTGAGCATGACCTGCGTCGAGTAACTGACGAGGGCAGCCGCCTTCCACTCCGCGATGATGTCCTCGGGTTTCTCATCGAGGTGGAACTTCTCGACGGCAAAGTCGGCGCCTGCCTCGAACCCGAGCACGGCAAACGACTCGACGTACTCCCTGTCGAAGGGGATATTGCGCTTGGCAAAGAACTGCAGGTCAACTTCGTTCCAGACCCACATGGAGTCGGCGAGCGTGCCGTCGAAGTCGAAAATGACCGCGTCGACTTCCCTCGTGCCAATAAACATGCGTTGCCCCTCTTTCTTTGAACTCGTCCTCGCTTCCGCACCGACGCGTGCTGCCGGCTGATGCGCTGCGCCCCTCAAATAAGCGAAAGGGCCCGCATTGCACGGGCCCCTCCTCAACACGATGCCTCAGGCTCGTGCCTGAATGCACCCCTCCTTGAACGTTGAGTATCGCTACTCGGCAGCAGCCTCGGTCTCCCCAGACTCGGCAGCAGCCTCTTCCTCGCCCTCGGCAGCAGCGGCCTGCTCGGCCTCTTTTGCCTCAAGCTCGTCGAGAATCTCGAGGTCGGCATCTTCGGAGACGACGTTGACCTCGACGACAGCCTTGATGTCACGGTAGATCGTGATGGTGACCTCGTGCTTGCCGGCGGTCTTGATGGCCTTGCCCAGATCGATCTTCTTGCGGTCGATGGTGACGCCGATCTGCTCGGAGATAGCCTCGGAAAGGATGGCAGCGGTGATGGAGCCGAAGAGCTGGCCCTCCTCGCCGACCTTTGCGAGAACCCTGAGGGACTTGCCGTCGAGGGCGTTCTTCAGGGTGGTGGCGTCGGTCGTACGAGCAAGCTCGCGCTTCTCGATGTTGTGACGACGCTGCTCGAGCTGCTTGAGCTCGCCCTTGGTTGCCTGGATGGCAATGCCCTGCGGCAGCAGGTAGTTGACGGCGAAGCCCTGAGCAACGTCGATGACGTCGCCCTCGCCGCCGCGACCCTTGAGTTCTTTAAGCAGAATAACCTTCATGTTTCAAACTTTCTCTAGTCCCGCATCTGCGGGGCGCTCCGCTATGGCGCAGAGCTGCTTACATATATGTACGCGCCTAACGTCGCGAACTCGAACGGGGCGTATCGTCGTCGCGTTTGAGCTTGCGAACATTCGCCCAGTAATCGACCAACCCCAACAGGGGAAGGACGAGAAACAGAGCACCGGACAGAATTCCGACGAGCCCCAGGGCGATTTGCCACCCAACAGACATGCCGGTCCTGTTCAGGATGCCCTTTCCAGCCGCCGCCCCCTGGACGAAAAGGGGAACAACAGCCGCCACCAAGACGTTGAACGCGATGGCATGAACCACGCCTGCGTACGAAACGCCTGGCAGAATCGCGACAACGTACAAGACGATGCCGGCGATGAGCGGATAGACCGTCCAAATGGGCAGGTCTACCTGCGAAAACGGTGTCCACGTCCGCCTGTGTGTGGCTTTCTCGAACAGCCACCTCAGGCAGAAGACGAAAAACACCTCCGAGGCAGACTCAACAAAGCAGAGGGCCGGAAGACACAGCGCAAACGTATGTGCCGTGCCCTCGAGCATCTGACGCTGAGCCGTACCGGTATCTGCAGGAAGGGTGCTCAGCGAATCCAGGAGAAACGCCTCGTACCACCGGAAGGGATCTGTGCCCTGCTGTGCAGCAGAAACGCAGATTGCCGCAAATCCTGCAGCAGAAAGGACAACGATTGCCGTAATGACCTTCGTCATAGTGGGCCGACGAGCGGCCCACAGAAACGTCAGCGCCAAAACGGCAAGCTCGATGCCCCGAAACGCCACATCGGGCATTTAGCCGCGGTTCCTGCGGCCGCCGTTGCCGGACACGATCTTGACTGCGTACGGCAGAAGGGCCATCTCGCGAGCGCGCTTGATTGCGGTTGCGAGCTCATGCTGATGCTGCGTGCAGACGCCGGTCACGCGACGAGACTTGATCTTGCCTCGGTCGGTGATGTAGCGGCGAAGCGTCTGCGTGTCCTTGTAGTCGATGTACTTGACGTCGTCCTTGCAGAACTGGCAGTGCTTGCGACGCGGCTGATGGGAATATTCAGCCATCTTTCCTCCTCACAAATTCACTCGAAGACGAGGCCCTAGAAGGGGATGTCCTCGTCGTTGTAAGCCGATGGAGCCGGGGGCTCCGGATAGCTGGTCTGGGAACGTTGTGCAGGAGCGTTGTTGGCATAGGAGCCACCGTAGGAGCCCCTATTGTCGTAGCCACCGCCGTTGCCACCGTTGCGAGACGACATGAACTCGATCTCGTCGATGGTAACGTCGAGCTTGCTGCGCTTCTGACCAGTGTTGCGGTCTTCCCAAGAGCTGTAGTGCAGCCGTCCTTCAATAGCCACCTTCGTGCCCTTGGTCAGGTACTGGTTGAGCGCCTCGGCACGCTTACCGAACATCGTGCAGTCGACGAAGTTTGCGTAGTCCTCCCAATCGCCCGTCTGCGGATTGCGACGGCGGTCGTTGACGGCGACCCCCACATTGAGGATGGCGGTCCCGCTCGGAGTGGTGCGCAGCTCTGCGTCACGCGTCAGATTGCCGGTGATCATTACCTTGTTAATGCTCATTGCATACGTTCCTTCCAGTTGGACGTTAGCGAGTTATCGCTACGCGTTCTCAACCGAACCAGCACGATCATCGCGGCGCGTAATCATATAGCGGACGACAGCGTCCATGATGTGCAGCACGCGATCGAGCTCTGCGATTGCAGCAGGCTCGGCTTCGAAATCGATGAGGGTGTAGTCACCGTCCGTGAGACCGTTGATCTCGTAGGCGAGCTTGCGCTTGCCCCACTCCTCAACGTTGCTGACCTTGCCACCCTGCGAAGTGATAGTCGTATCGATACGCTTCTCAGCAGCGAGACGGGTCTCCTCGTCAATGGACGGATCGACGAAAAACAGCAGTTCGTAAGCCTTCATTTGGTCACCTCCTCCGGGCTAAACGGCTCCGGGATATGAAGGCTGGACCCGGAGCAGGAAATAACTACGGCATGATACCATCCGCCTTTCCACTTAACAAGGAAGAAGTCCTCCTTCTCCACAAAGTACGTACTTTTGGCACCGCCACGCGCACGAGTGCCATGATGAGCAGCGCGACCGCACCGATTCCCATCACCACTGCAGCCGTCGCGAGCAGCACGACAGGTATATCAGTCAGCTGCGACAGAGATTCGAAGGCGGACACAAGACCCCTCGCCTGCAGCAGACACGCCTGCACCAGAGGTTCGAGTGCTCCCCGAACGCTCCTGGCAAGCCCCTGCTCCTCCTCGGGCGCAGGCATCGCCGCCTCCCCGGACGTGATGGTGCCCGGCTCGTAGGATGGCTCGGCCACCGGAGACTCCTGGTGTGCCCCTTGCTGCGTTTGCATCACGGCCCCTTCGTCTGAGAGCGCCGGTGCCGTCGCGCTGGGCAGGACCGATGTGTCGGGCGCCGCCGCGGGGGCTGTGCCCGAGTCGCGTGCCGACGCGCTCAGGGAGGCCGCGCCGAACAGCGTCATGGGATCGTAGTATCTCCCGCCTTTCTTGAGCCCCATATGCAGGTGCGTTCCAGGAGAGGAGGGGTCGCCCGCGCCGGCGAGCACGCCGACCACCTGGCCCTCCCCCACCGTCTGCCCTTCTGAGACGAGGCAGCTCGCCAGGGGCATGAGCGTGACGACACGACCGTCTGAAAGCTCAATCGAAACCGCCTGCATCGTGGGCCCCGACCCGCTCGAGCCCACACGGGAATCGCCGGAAGGCACGGCGCCGGTGTAGCGCACCTTTCCGGCGAGTGGGACTGATATCTGCAAACCGGCAGATGCGGGTATGTCTATTCCGCTATGCGCATAGCTCTTATCACCGGCCGTATAGGTATCGTGGAAGTAGACGCTTGGGGAAAGCCTCGAGACGGACAGGGGCCAGGTGGCCGCCAGGGCGCCGGGGGCACTTGCGAGCCACGCGACAAGAGAGACTGCCAAGAGCAGGACACAGAGAACGAACCGTTGAACGACTGTACGGGGGGAACAGGCTTCGAGTGATAGGACTTCTCGTTGCCGGCTTTCCTCGGTGGTGCCTTTGGGCGATGCGTGCCTACCTCGCATATGCTCCATCGTGCGCTCCAATCGTTTCCGTCTCGGCTTTCCGCAATTGCAATGATGACAAGCGAATCTGAGCAAACCACCTGAAAAACATTGAGCCAGATACGAGCAGGGGCAAGAGCCACCTCGGAGCGCTTTCAGAGCAAAATCCGAGCTCGAAAAGAGCTGGACAAGACCTTCGCAGGTGAAACGCTCGCAGCAGCACACGCCCGAGCGAAAAGCATGGGGCTTGAGTCGTCTGCGCCCACAAGCACGCCGCACAGAAAAAGCCGCCCTCTTCGCGAAGAAGAAGACGGCCTGTCTCTCAAAAAATGTTGATGCGGCGAGGGGCTATTCGTCGATGCGGCACGTCGTGCCCGTCACGTGGACCTTCCCCTGCGCAATGAGCTGCAACACTTTGGGGTAATACGTGTGCTCTGCCTCGTGGATATGCGCCTCGAGGACGTCGACCGGCTCGTCATGATCGATGGGCACTTCGTGCTGGAAGATGATGGGGCCCTTGTCGTACTCCTCGTTGGCAAAGTGAATCGTGATGCCCGTCACGTCGTCGCCCGCGTCGTAGGCGTCTTGAATCGCATGCGCGCCGCGGTGCTTGGGAAGCAGCGCCGGATGCAGGTTGACGACGCGGTTGGGATACGCGTCGAGAAGCACCGGCGTCACCTTGCGCATGTAGCCCGCCATGACGACGTACTCGACGCCGCGCGCCTCGAACAGCTCCACCATCTTGCGGTCCACCGCCTCGGGGTCGGCGTAGTCCGCCGGCTCGAAGACGACGGTGTCGATGCCCGCTTCCTGGGCCTTGGCGATGCCCTTCGCGTGGCTGTTGGAGGAGACGACGTATTCGATGCTCGCATCGAGCTCGCCGGCGTTGATGGCGTTGATGATCGCCACCATGTTCGTGCCAGTGCCCGAGATGAGAACTGCAATCTTCATGCGCGCACTCCTCTACGCGTAGGTCACATTGCCCGCACCCTTGACGATCGAGCCGATGGTGAACACCGTCTCGCCCGTGGATTCGAGCTCCGAACGCATCGCGGCGGCGTCTTCCGGCTTGCAGATAACGCACATGCCGACGCCCATGTTGAAGGTCTTGAGCGCCTCCTCTTCGGAAAGGCCCGCCTTCTCGACGACGTAGGAGATGATCGGCGGAACGTCCCAGGTACCCAGCTCGACGCGCGCGTCGAGCGTCTTGGGGAGGGCGCGGTTGAGGTTTTCCGTGATGCCGCCACCCGTGATATGGGCAACCGCGTGCACGTCCATGCCCTTGTCGAGCAGGTTCAAGATCGACTTGACGTAGATGCGCGTCGGGGCGAGAAGCGCCTCGAGCACCGACTTGCCCGCAAGCTCCTCTTTGGGCTCGGCAAGCTCTTCTTCGCTCATCGCGTCGGTGACCGCGCGGCGCACCAGCGAAAAGCCGTTGGAATGGACGCCCGTCGAGGCGAGGCCCAAAATGACGTCGCCTTCCGCGACGTTTTTCGGGTCGAGCATCTTGGGGCGGTCGACCACGCCCACGCAAAAGCCGGACAGGTCGTAGTCGTTCGGGTCCATGACGCCGGGATGCTCTGCCATCTCGCCGCCGACGAGCGCGCAGCCCGCCTGACGGCAGCCCTCCGCGATGCCGCCGACGACCTGCTCGACGTGCTCTGCACGCAGCTTGCCGATGGCGATGTAGTCAAGGAAGAAGAGCGGCTCGGCACCGCAGGCCAGCACGTCGTTGACGCACATCGCGACGAGGTCGATGCCCACTGTGTCGTGCTTGTCTGCCATTTGGGCGAGGCGCAGCTTCGTGCCCACGCCGTCGGTGCCGCTCACGAGGATCGGGTCGTCCATCTTCTTGAGGGCAGCGGCGGAGAACATCCCGCCAAAGCCGCCGATGTCGCCGATGACCTCGGGACGGTAGGTTGACTTGACCGCGGCGCGGATGCCGTCGACCGCGCGCGCCCCCTCGTCGATGTCGACGCCGGCGTCTTTGTAGGTGATCTGTTCAGCCATGGTTTCCTCGCTGCCTAGTTGTTAGTCGATGCTTCGAAGCGACGTGTCGGGAATGCCGGCATCGCCGTTGACCAGGGGCTCGTTTCCTTCGAGGAAGCTGCCCCGCGAGAACTTCTCGGGAATCTCGACCGGGTACACGCCGTTGAAACACGCCGTGCAGAACTCGGCGTCGGCGCAGTCCGCGCGCTTGCACTCGTGCACGGGAATCCCGATCGTGCCGGGGTCGAGCACGCGGCCGTCGGTGCCGCTGTGCATGCCGATGGTCTTGACGAGACCGCCCAGGCTCAGAAACGCCAGGGAATCCGCGCCGGTGAACTCGCAGATTTCCTCCGTGGTCTTGTTTGCCGAGATGAGCTGGTCTTGCGTGTCGGTGTCGATGCCGTAGAAGCACGGCCACTTGACCTCCGGCGAGACGATGCGCAGGTGTACTTCCGTTGCCCCCGCGTCGCGCAGCATCTTGACGAGCTGCTTTGACGTGTTGCCGCGCACGATGCTGTCGTCGATGACGACGACGCGCCTGCCCTCGAGCGAGGCGCGCATGGGGTTGAGCTTGAGCTTGATGCCCATGTTGCGCAGCTCCTGCGTGGGTTGGATGAACGTGCGCCCGACGTAGCGGTTCTTGACGATGGCCTCGGCGTACGGGATGCCGCTCTCACGCGAGTAGCCGATCGCGCCGGGGATGCCGCTGTCCGGCACGCCGATGCAGATGTCGGCGTCGCACGGGGATTCGAGGGCGAGCATGCGCCCCATCCACACGCGCGACTGGTAGATGGTCGCGCCGTCGAAGATGCTGTCGGGGCGTGCGAAGTAGACATGCTCGAAGATGCACGGGGTGTAGCGGCGGGCGGTGACCGCCTGCTCGCACACGAAGCCCTCGTGGTTTATGCGGATGATTTCGCCCGGACGGACGTCGCGCATGTACGTGGCGCCGGCGATGTCCAAGCCGCAGGTCTCGCTGGCCACGACGTAGCCGCCGTCCTCGCCCTCGAACTTGCCGAGGACGAGCGGGCGAATGCCGTTGGGGTCGCGAAACGCGTACAGCGCATCCGACGTGATGAGCACCATCGCGTACGCGCCCTCGATCAGCTCCATCGTCCGGCGGATGCCCTCGCGGATATGGTGGCTTTTCTGGGTGTAGTAGCCGATGAGCTTGGCGGCGACCTCAGAGTCGGTGCCCGAGCGGAACTCGATGCCGCGCTCGACCAGCTCGACGCGCAGGCGCGCCGTGTTGACGAGGGTGCCGTTGTGCGCGAGGGCGATGATCTCGTCGCCCATGGCGGAGAGGTGCGGCTGGGCCGCCTCCCACGAACCCGCTCCGCCGCTCGTGGAGTAGCGCGCATGCCCGATGGCGACCTTGCCGGAAAGCGCCGCGAAGTCGCTCTCTTTGAACACCTGGGTCACGAGGCCAAGGTCCTTGTTGACCATGACGGTCGAGCCGTCGCCGACGGCGATGCCGGCAGACTCCTGGCCACGGTGCTGCAGCGCCTGCAGGCCAAAGTACGTCAGCCTGCCGACGTCGCGGTGCTCGTCATAAACGCCGAAGACGGCACACTCGTCGTGGAGATGGTCGTCTTCGAATCCGTCTATATAGCGTTTTTCAGTGATGTCGGTCTGAAGTGCAGAATCCATCTCCGCTGTTTCTCCTAGATGCCGAGTGCCTTCTTCAATGCGGCGACGCGTCGACGCGAGACGGGAATTTGCTCTTCTTCACCGCTCAAGGTGAGCAGCAGCGTGCCGCCGCTCACGGGGTCGACCTCGTTCACGCACGAGAGATTGACCAGGTAGCGACGGTGCACACGGAAAAACCCGAGCGGCTCGAGCTTTGCCTCGAGCTGGGCGAGCGAGACCGTCGACAGGTAGCGATCCGACTCCGTGTGGAGGTAGGAGTAGTCGTCCTTGGCCATGATGTAGTGAATCTTGCTGGCGGGGACGAGCAGCTTCTTGCCGCCCTTCTCCACGGGGATGCGCTCGTTTGCCGTGGGGCGTCCCTGCGACGCGATGATGTTTTGGACCTTGTTGATCGCCTGCGCGAGACGCTCGGTCTCGACCGGCTTGACCAGATAGTCGACCGCGTTGACCTCGAAGGCCTTCACCGCGTGCTCGCTGTATGCCGTGACGAAGATGACGTACGGCGGGTACTTGAGCTTGCCCAGCGCCTCGGCAAGCTGCAGCCCGTTGACGCCCGGCATGTTCACATCGAGGAACATGATGTCCGCGCCGACTTCTTTGAGTTTCTCTATTGCCTCTCGAACGTTCGCGGCTTCGGCGGCGACTTCGACCATTCCCGTCTCGTCGAGCAAGAACCTGAGCTCGGAACGGGCAGGAGCCTCGTCGTCAACAATAATCGCTTTGAGCATATGGTCTCCGTTCAAACACAGTACAGATGTGAGTGTACAGCAAAACAGGGATGGTACCCGCGAGGACAGACAGACAGCAAAAGGAGAATTGCCTACTTCTTCAGGCTGTGGAAGACGGTCCCCCGAGCTTCGCTTTTCGGAGCGCGCACGCCCTCCGGCTCGGCGACGGCAAGCTCCTGCTCGGCATCGTCCTCGCGCTCCTCGTCTTCTTCGGCACCGAGGTGCTGCTGCTCGAGCACGTCGTACAGGCTTAGGTACGCCGTCGTGCCGACCCCGACCTTCGAATCGATGTACAGGCCGGATATCGTGCCGAAGTACGCCTTGAGGCGAGCGTTGACGTTTTTGAGCGCGATGCCCATATGGGCCTCCGAGCTGCCGTCGACCAGGTGCTCGAGGCGGTCAGCCGGGATGCCCACGCCGTCGTCGGCGATGGAGATGATCACGCTGTCGCTCGCGTGGTACACGCGCACCGTGATATGCAGCGGCGAGCCGTCGTCGCGTCGGGCATGCCCAACGGCGTTTTCGACGATGGGCTGCACGATGAAGGCGGGGACCCTGACGTTTTCGAGCCCGGGCTCGATGTCGGTCTCCATGAGGATGTTCTCCTCGCCAAAGCGCGCCTTCTGGAACATGAGGTAGCGCTCGGTCTGCTCGATTTCGGCCGCGAGCGGGATGAGGTCTTCGGAGTTCTCGAGCAGGCGGCGGTAGTACACGGCAAACTCGCGCAGCATGGTCCGCGCCTTGGCCGGGTCCATGCGGGTGATGGCCGCGATGGTGTTGATCGTGTTGAAGAGGAAATGGGGGTTGATCTGCGCCTGCAGCGCGCGGAGCTCCATCTGCGCGGCGAGCTCGGTCTGCTGCTGCAGATACGACAGCGAAAGCTGCGTCGAGAGGATCTGGGCAAAGCCCTCCGCCATAGCCTTCTGGTTGTCATTGAGCTTGCGGCGCGACTTGTAGTAGAACTTGAGCGTTCCGACCACGCGCTTGTTGACCACGAGCGGCGTGATGATGCCCGCGCACAGCTTGCCTGTGTCGTGGGCGAACCCGACCGCATGCGACGTGTCGACGACGCGTGTCCTGCCGTCTTCGAGCGTCAGGCGCGTGGCGTCGGTTTGAATCGCAGAATTGGGCTGGTGGTTCTCGTGGTCGACACCGGCAAAGCCCAAGACCTTCTCGTGGTCGGTCAAAGCGACGGCGTTCGCCTTGACGTTGGGGAGCAGCAGGTTGCAGACCGACTGGGCGCTCTTGACGGTGAGCCCCTGGCTCATGAACGGGAGCGTCTCGCTGACCAGCTCGAGGATGCGGTTGATCTGCCGCGCGCTCGCGTGGTCGGGGTCGCCCACGATCTGCAGACCCACCATCGAGATGATGAAGAACCCGATGATGGCCGCAAGCGGCACGACCGGCGAGACGCTCGCGTAGTTGACGATGCCAAAGACGATCGTCACGGAAAAGACGACGCAACAAGTACCCAAGACGATGGCGAGCAGTACTTCTTTGACATCCATAGAGCCGTCCTAGCGGTTCTGTCCGTCGACGTTGATGGCTGTGAAGCGGCCCGTGAAGCCGGCTGCGCTCTGGATGTTGCGCGCGCCGACCAGCTGGGATGCGAGCGGCGCATAGTTCCACACCGAGCGAACGATGTTGGGCCACTGGTGCTGAAACTCGAAGTAGTTGGCGCAGTTCTCGCGCGCGAACGCACCGGCCTCCTTGCGCGACTTGTTGCCGATGCGCCAGTACTCGCCGCGCTCCGCACGACCGATGACGCGCAGGTACGCGGTAAGGCGCGCGCGGCGGTTGATGGCGTGCGTGAGCCAGGGGCCCGGGTACGGGTTGAGCGAGGCGGGCATGACCTGCATGAGGTCGATCTGGGTCTTGGCGAACTCGATCTTGCGGTTCTCGTAGAACCAGCGGTAGACGTCCTGTTCGAAGCGGCCTGCGGGAGAGGCGTCCTC
>JBJEHP010000054.1:0-3582 GCA_051876145.1 Coriobacteriales bacterium
CTAGACTGTTGCGCATCACGTATAACCCCAACGTATAGATGGGAATCACAACCATGACCAGCGCTGATTGCGCAGACATCCGCCGCATCGGCATCCCGCGCGCGCTTTTGTACCACCGCTACGGCGTGCTGTGGGAGACGTTTTTCGAGCAGCTCGGCGTCGAGGTGGTCTTGAGCCGCGCGACCGACCGCGCCATCGTCGAGCGCGGCGAGCTGCTGTCCAACGACGAGTGCTGCCTTGCCTCGAAGGTCTACATCGGGCACGTGGCGAGCCTGATCGAAGACGAGGGCTGCGACGTCATATTCACGCCTGCCGTGGCCAACTTTGGCAAACTCGAGCGCTTCTGCACGAAGTTCCAGGCGCTGCCTGATCTGACGGCCAACACGTTTCGCGGTCAGGCGCGCTTCATCTCGTGCATGGTCGAGGAGCTGTTCGCGAAGACGGACCTCGCCGGCGCCTTCGCGGAGCTGGCGCTGCGCTTCGGCGCCGACAAGAAGCGCGCGAAGAAAATCGCGCAGGCCGCCTGCGAGGCACAGCTCCAGGCAGACCGCTCCAAGGCACGCGCGCAGGACAAGGCACTCAAAGAGCTCAAGAAGAAGGCAGGGCAAAAGGACACGCCGCTTTCGATTCTGCTCGTCGCGCACCCCTACGTCGCCTATGACAGCTACATCGGCGGGGCGGTGACGTCGGCCATCGAGGCATCGGGCGCACGTCTTTTGCTCGCGTGCGAATCCGACCATGACAAGTGCTACGAGGCGAGCAAGGACTTTTCCGCGACCATGCCCTGGCGCATCAACCGCGAGCTCATCGGCGCCATCCTACGCACGCGTTGCGCCATCAGCGGCATCGTCTTGTTGAGCGCGTTCCCGTGCGGCCCCGACTCCATGACCAACGACGCCGTCATGCGCTGCATCTCGGGTATCCCGATCCTCAACCTGACCGTCGACAGCCAAAGCGGCACCGCGGGCCTCGAGACGCGCATCGAGAGCTTCGTCGACATCCTGCGCTACCAGCAGACGGGAGGCTACCTCAAGTGAAGAAAACGCATGACCAGGGCACCTCAGAAGAGCTCCCCGCGGGCGACGAGTCGAACCGCGTCCTCGAGCTCATCGACACCGCCATCAAGGTCTCGAAGGGCATCGACGCCGCCGGCGCCCGCGCGCTCGAGGCGCGCGAGACCATGCACCAGCGCACCGAGCACGCACGCGTCTCGCTCGGCAGGGCAGAGCGCGAGCCCAAGCTGCTCGCGAGCCGCAAGAAGCGAAAAGAGAAGCACCACGGCAAGCGCAAGGTGAGCTTCTTCCACTACAGCTACTACGACGTCGCGTTCAAGTTCTTCATCGAGCAGGTCCTCGATGCGGAGTGGACGCCCGTGCCCCCGCGCACCAAGCGCACGATCGAGATCGGCTCGCGCTACAGCACCGACTATGTCTGCACGCCGTTCAAGCACATCCTGGGCGACTACATCGAGGCGCTCGAGGCGGGTGCCGACGTCTTGATCCAGACGGCAGGCCCATGCCGCCTGGGCTACTACGGCGAGCTGCACGAGTCGATCCTGCGCGACCTCGGCTACGAGTTCGACTGTCTGAACTTCGCCTACCTTGCCGGCAAGGGCATCGACGAGTACGTGAAGGCCGTGAAGAAGATCAACCCGAACCTCTCCGTGAAAAAGGGCGTGCGCAAGCTGCTGAGCCTTGCCAAGATGATCACCGACCTGGACGAGGCATACGACTACTACCTGGCGCACGCGGGCGCGGAGCTCGAGAAGGGCGCCTTCGACCGCGCGCTGAGCGCGTATCACGACGAGATGCGCCACGCAACCAACGACAGCGCGATCGCCCTCGCGCACCAGCGTGGCATGGACGCGATGCGCTCCATCCCCTGCCGACAAGGCGAGCGCATCAGAATCGGAATCGTGGGCGAGTTCTTTACCGCCGTCGACCAGGAGTCCAACCTCAACACCGAGCACCGGCTGCTCGACATGGGCGTCGAGCTGCACCGCACGGTCAACCTCACGAACCGCTACCTCTCCTACAGTGAGCCCAACCTGCGCGTCGGCGTGCGGGAGTACCTCGCCTACGACGACGGCCCCACCTCGACGCTCACGATCTCGGCCGCCAAGAAGTACGCCGAGCTGGGATACGACGGAATCATCCACATCAAGTCGGCGGGCTGCACGCCCGAGATCGACTGCATGCCCATCCTGCAGCAGGTCAGCAGCGACTACCACATCCCCATACTGTATCTGAGCTTTGACTCGCAGACGAGCGACGCCGGACTGGACACGCGCCTCGAGGCGTTCTACGACATGCTCGCGATGAAGAAAGGAAAGGTGCTCGCATGAGCGCGAACGCATACCTGGGAATCGACATCGGATCCATCTCGACGAAAGGCGTCTTGATCGACGAAGACGGCGCCATTATCGCGCGCACGTACCTGTGGACCGAAGGCGACCCCGCGGGCGCCGCACGGCGCGTCGTGGCCGACCTCGCGGGACAGATCGACCCTGATGAGGTCAAGGTCCGCGCCGCCGGGACGACGGGAAGCGCTCGGCGCCTCGTGGGGGCCATGATCGGCGCGAACGTCGTGAAAAACGAGATCACGGCCCATGCGGTGGGAACGACGCACCTGCACCCCGACGTCCGCACGATCTTGGAGATCGGCGGGCAGGACTCCAAGATCATCCTCGTCGAG
The DNA here is from genome assembly GCA_051876145.1 of Coriobacteriales bacterium. Lineage (GTDB taxonomy): Bacteria > Actinomycetota > Coriobacteriia > Coriobacteriales > QAMH01 > CACZQA01. The sequence continues at coordinate 2,695 of JBJEHP010000054.1, forward strand.
GGCGGCATTGCCGTCGACTACGCCATGAACACGCTGTGCGCCGCCGGCACCGGCTCGTTTCTGTCGAGCCAGGCGCACCGGCTGGGCCTGGAGGTCGAGGACTTTGGCCCCATCGCGCTCACGAGCAAGCACCCCGCCAACATCGCGGCGCGCTGCACCGTGTTCGCGGAAAGCGACCTCGTGCACAAGATCCAGGTCGGCTACGCGCGCGAGGACATCGTCGCGGGGCTCTGCAACGCCGTCGCGAGCAACTACCTGAGCAACGTGGGCAAGGGCAAGAAGATCAAGGGCCCCGTCGTGTTCCAAGGCGGCGTGAGCAAGAACGTCGGCGTCGTGAAGGCGTTCGAGGACCTGCTGGGCTGCGAGGTGATTGTCGACGAGGACGGCCATCTCATGGGCTGCTACGGCATCGCGCTGCTCGCGATGAACGCGGCGCGCGACGGCAGGCTGCCCGCGCAGGAAGGCCCCTTCGCAAGCGGGGCGCTCGATTTTGACGCCGTGCAGGAGTTCGAGTTCACCACGCGCGAGGTCGAGTGCGGACGCTGCGCCAACCACTGCGAGATCATCGTGGTCCGCCGCGACGGCGAGGTCATCGACTCGTGGGGCAACCGCTGCGAGCGCGGCGCCATCAAGCATTAAAACGAGATATTGCCAAACTCCGAGAGCTTGAGCTCCGGGTTGTGCTCGATGGCCCAGTTCACGTTCCACGGGCTCGTGAACAGCAGCAGCTTGCCGCCGCGCATATCCTCGACGCGCAGCGTGTCGCGCGTCAGGTTGAGCTTGGCGATGTTGAGCTCGGAGGGGCTGTTCAAGATCCAGCGCAGGTCCGTGTACGACAGCGGCTGACGACGCACGTCCACGTGGTACTCGGACTTGAGGCGCCGTTCG
>JBJEHP010000055.1:0-3575 GCA_051876145.1 Coriobacteriales bacterium
GTGCAAGCACGTGACTGCCGTCGCGCTCGTCTTCCTCGAGCACCCGGACACGTTTCTGGGCTACGACCTCAACCGCAACGCCAAGTCGTCCGACGGCATCTCGAAGCTCCTCAAGTCCGTCGAGGACCGAAGGGCAGCGGGCTCGGGCGAGGGCAAGCGTCCCGAGACCGAGCACCTCGGCACGATCGACTTGGGCGTGCTGCTCACGCACGACACGCAGCGCTGGTCCGCCAAGTTCAGGATCTCCGGCGCCACCGCACGCTACGTCATCAAGGACCTGCCCGCGTTTCTCGACGCCGTGGACAAGCAGGAAACCTACTCGTACGGCACGAAGCTCTCGTTTGCGCACCGCAAGGCAATGTTCACCGACCACGCCCTCGACATCATCGCGTTTCTACAACGTGCGGTGTCCATCCGCCAGGAACTCGAAAACGACCAGCTCAGCTCGTACCACTTGCGTCCGAAGGACCTGGAGCACGACCTGTTCCTCTCCACGCCCGAGCTCGTCGAGCTGCTCGACCTGCTCGACAAGCACGTCTTCTACGTCGACGACCTGAACAAGCTCAACCACAAGGCGCGCAAGGCGCACGTCATCGATGGCAACCCTCCCATCCGGGTCGAGTTCACGTCGGTTGGCGATGGCGGCTTCGAGCTGCACCGCGACGAGCCCATCACGCTCGTGGCAAGCGGCAACAGCCGCTACATTTGGCAAAACGGCGCGTTCTACCGCTGCACGCCCGACTACGCCGAGGTCGAGGAATTCCTCCGCGACGTCTACAGCAACAAAAACGAGGTGCAGTTCATCAGCGAGCAGGACGCGCCCGCCTTCTGCTCGAACGTGCTGCCTTCGCTCGAGAAGCACCTCGAGGTCATCGAGCCGCCCGAGATGGAGGTCATGCGCCCGCGGCCGTGCGAGGTCATCGTGTGCCTCGACAGGGCGGGCAAGGGCATCTCCTGCGAGGCGTACGCGCAATACGACGACGAGCGCTGCGGGCTGTTCGAGGCCAAGGCCGAGCGCACCAAGCTCAGCTACGGCCTGCGCGACCTGGGCGCCGAGCGCGCGGTCAGGCGCCTGCTCGCACGGTATTTCCCCGTGGTCGAGGGCAAGACGACCGGCACGCAGGACTCGCCGATGCGCCTTTCGGACGAAGAGGACATCACGCGGCTGCTCTTCGAGGGCCTGCGCGAGCTCAGGGCCCATGCGACGGTGCTCACGACCCCCGAGTTCGACGGGCTGATCAGCAGACGACACCCGCATGCGAGTGTCGGCATCTCCTTCAAGGCAAACCTCATCAACCTCACGGTCTCAGCTGACGACCTGCCCCGTGGCGAGCTCGTCGCGCTGCTCAACAGCTACCGGCGGCGCAAGCGCTATCACCGCTTGAAGGACGGCTCGTTTGTCGACCTCGCGAACGCCGACCTGGCAGAGGCCGATGAACTGCTCGTCGACCTCGACCTCATGCCCGAGGACCTGCGCGACGGCAGTGCCGTGCTGCCCGCGTACCGCGCGCTCCAGCTCGACGACCTTGTCGCCGACGAGCTGAAGGACGCGTCGTTCGTCCAGTACGTGAACAACTTCGAGCAGCGCGGCCTGGCACAGTACCAGGTACCCGCCGGCCTTCACGCGACGCTTCGCCCGTACCAGGTCGAGGGCTTCGAGTGGCTGTGCACGCTGTCCGACATGGGCTTCGGGGGGATCCTCGCCGACGAGATGGGCCTTGGCAAGTCCGTTCAGCTCATCTCGTACCTGCTCGCGCAGAAAGAGGCGCATGCCGATTGCGCCCCCGCGCTCATCGTCTGCCCGGCGTCCCTCGTCTACAACTGGATCGCCGAGTTCGAGAAGTTCGCCCCCGGGCTTCGTGCAATCGCCGTGGCGGGCTCCAAGCCCGAGCGCGACGACATCCTCATCGAGTACGCCGGCGAGAACCCCACGGGCACGGCGGACGTGCTCGTCACCTCGTACGACTTGATGCGCCGTGACGTCGAGGTGTACCAGCAGATCGAGTTTTCGTGCGTGGCGCTCGACGAAGCGCAGTACATCAAGAACCACGCGACGCTTGCCGCGCAGGCGGTGAAAAGCGTCCCCTCCAAGCACCGCTTCGCGCTCACGGGCACGCCCATCGAAAACCGCCTGTCGGAGCTCTGGAGCATCTTCGACTTCCTCATGCCGGGTCTGCTCGGCTCGTACCGTCGCTTCAGGGAACGCTACGAGCAGCCGATCGTCGATGGGCAGGAAGAGGCGATGCGCCGTCTGCAGGAGCTCGTCGGGCACTTCGTCATGAGGCGCCTGAAAAGCGACGTACTCGTGGATCTGCCCGAGAAAAGCGAGAACGTCGTCTACGCGCACATGGAAGGCGAGCAGCTCAAGCTCTACCGGGCGCACGAGCAGCGTCTGCGCGAGTCCATCGTCGGAAAGAGCACGGCCGAGTTCGCGCGCGAGCGCATCGCGGTATTGGCGGAGCTCACGCGCCTGCGCGAGATCTGCTGCGACCCGCACCTCGTGTTCGACGACTACGACGACTCCTCTGCAAAGCTCTCGACGATCCTCGACCTCGTCGAGACGGCCATCGACTCCGGCAAGAAGCTCCTGCTGTTCTCGCAGTTCACCTCGTATCTGGACATCATCTCCACGCACCTGTCCGAGCAGGGCGTCGCCCATTACACGATCACCGGCGCCACGCCCAAGCGCCAGCGCCTCGAGCTCGTCAACGAGTTCAACGAGGACGACACGCCGGTGTTCCTCGTCTCGCTCAAGGCAGGCGGTACGGGCCTGAACCTGACGGGTGCCTCGGTGGTCATCCACGCCGACCCCTGGTGGAATTCCGCCGCCGAAGACCAGGCGACCGACCGCGCGCACCGCATCGGGCAGACCAAGGACGTCATGGTGTACAAGGTAATTGCAAAAGACAGCATCGAGGAGCGCATCCTCGCACTTCAGGAGACGAAGAGCGACCTGGCCGACAAACTCATCAACTCCGAGGGGCTGAGCCTGTCCTCGCTTACCAGAGACGAGCTGGTGAGCTTGCTCTCCTGATGATGGCCTTTGCTGCCCCGTGGCTGCACGCTGCCCGAAGAATAGGGAATTCCTCTATTGATTTTTCAGATGAATGCGCTAAAAAGTATAACGTTTTGAATCAATACTGGTCGTAAGCTGATTGGGCTTGGGCCTCTACAAGAGGAGTTGGGGTTTGGACATCGAGCAGTCCCTCAAGGCGCTTGCCGACGGTAACAGGCTGCGCATCGTTCAGATGATCGCGAAGGAGAACGCAATCTGCGCACGTGACCTTCTGAAAGAGCTGGATATCACCCAGCCGACGCTGTCGCACCACATGAAGGCGCTCGTCGGCTGCGGCCTGGTCACGAGCACGAAAAAGGGGCGCTGGTGCTATTACTCGATCGACGGCGAGCATGCGCGCGAACTTGCAGACTTCATGGGCAAGCTCGCCGAACTAGCGGCTCTACGGGAATCCGAGCAGGACGAGGCGGCTCGATGAGCTAAGCTTGTACATACTGTATTTCTCTCGTGGGAGGGCGTGCATGTCGCGCCCTTTTTCGTTTGCATGGGGTGCGAATAT
>JBJEHP010000056.1:0-3567 GCA_051876145.1 Coriobacteriales bacterium
AAGTGTCCGAACTCGCGGGTGTCGGGGTTGAACGGCTCGTTTGCCTGGGCGATGTAGTAGTTCTCCTCCTCGTCGGCCGTCAGGTAGTCGACGTCGTCGGTCACCTTGCCGTCGACGACGCGACGGTACGGGGTCTCGATGAAGCCGAAGTCGTTGACGCGGGCATACGTTGCCAGAGAGCCGATCAGGCCGATGTTCGGGCCTTCAGGCGTCTCGATCGGGCACATGCGGCCGTAGTGGGACGTATGGACGTCGCGGACCTCGAAGCCTGCGCGCTCGCGCGACAGGCCGCCCGGGCCGAGTGCGGACAGACGGCGCTTGTGGGTGATGCCTGCGGCGGGGTTTGTCTGGTCCATGAACTGGGACAGCTGCGAGGAGCCGAAGAACTCCTTGATGGCCGCGACGATCGGGCGGATGTTGATGAGCGACTGCGGGGAGATGTCCTCGGGGTCGAACGTGGACATGCGCTCGCGCACGACGCGCTCCATACGGCTGATGCCGATGCGGAACTGGTTTTTGATGAGCTCGCCGACCGTGCGGATACGACGGTTGCCAAAGTGGTCGATGTCGTCGGTCTGATACCCGCTCTTGCCCTCGGCGAGGTTGATGATATAGCGCATCGAGGTGACGATGTCGTCGACGGTCAGCGTCGAGGAGTCGCTCTCGAGGCCGAGCTTCTTGTTGATCTTGTAGCGCCCGACATCGGCGAGGTCATAGCGCTGCGCGTTGAAGAACAGGCCCTCGAGCAGGCTGCGCGCGGAGTCTGCGGTGGGCGGCTCGCCCGGACGCAGGCGGCGGTACAGCTCGATGAGCGCCTCTTCCCTCGTGGTGGTGGCGTCCTTCTCGAGGGTGCGCTGCACCATCTCGCCGTCGCCGAGGAGCTCGATGATCTCTTCGCGGGTCTCGGCAATGCCGAAGGCGCGCAAAAGCAGCGTCGCCGGCTGCTTGCGCTTGCGGTCGATGCGGATGGAGAGCGTGTCGCGCTTGTCGGTCTCGAACTCGAGCCAGGCGCCGCGCGCCGGGATGACCTTGGCGTTGTAGATCATCTTGTCGGAGGTCTTGTCACGTTCGGAGGAGAAGTAGACGCCCGGGGAGCGGACGAGCTGGGAGACGACGACGCGCTCGGTGCCGTTGATGATGAAGGTGCCGCGGTCGGTCATGAGCGGGAAATCGCCCATGAAGACGTTGGATTCCTGCATCTCGCCCGTCTCTTTGTTGATGAAGCGGATGTCGACGAACAGGGGCGCCTGATACGAGATGTCGCGCTTCTTGCACTCCTCGACGGAATGCTTCGGGTCGCCGAACTCGTGCTCGCCGAACTCGACCATCAGGCTCTTGGAGGTGTTCTCGATCGGAGACATGCTCTGGAATGCCTCGTCGAGCCCCTCTGTCATGAACTTCTTGAACGAATCGGTCTGAATGGAGATAAGATTGGGGACGTCCATAACCGCGGGGATCTTCGCAAAACTCAGACGGTCGCGATAGATGTTCGGCTTGGACACAGTTTCGGTGGTCGCCACTTAAGCGTTCCCTCCTTCAAACATGGTTTTCTATTGAAAACGCCTATGCTTTTTTCGAAGTCATAGGACCTAGACCATATGCGCGACCATGAGTAAAGTCAAGAATTAATTTGCCCAACGACACCCACAACTCCACAAAGACCGTAAACGGTCTAAATTTTTCGGCAAGTTGAAATTCAAGGCTTTATTTTTTGGAGGAGTTGTGTTGTTGGGGCCTCACATTGCTTCGAACAGACGACGAGGGGGAGCGCCCCTTCGGACACTCCCCCTCCTTTGCGTCGCGCGTATGCGCCGCGCTGCTTACAGCTCTATCAGGCGCGACGGCCCCACTTTACCTTCTGCCACTTCCACGGTCATGACGCTTGCCTTGGACCCTCCGCGCGGCCGGCAGGCGCTGCCCGGGTTGAGCACGCGGCACGACCCGATCACCTCGTCGCGCGGGATATGCGTATGCCCGTGAATCGCCAGCTCGTAAGCACCCGAGCGCGCCGCGGCGACGGCGTCTTCCGGAAAATGCGCGACCCAGATGCGTACCCCGCCTATCACGGGACGACACTCGGCGCGCACGCTGCTGCCGTAATCGCACCTGTCGCAGTTTCCGAGCACGGCGATGGTCTTCGCTATCGACTCGAGCTCCCACAGCACCGATTCGGCGCAGATGTCGCCCGCGTGGATGATGGTGTCGACGTCCGCAAACGCGTCGAACACCGCATCCGGCAGCCTGCCGTGCGTGTCTGAGATGATCCCCAGCTTAGGCATCGGCTACTTCTCCTTCAGGCGTTTCTCGATGGCGGCGTTGATGGTCTTGAGGACCTTGATACGCGCGTACTTCTTGTCGTCCGACTCCACGTAGTGCCATGGGGCGAAGTTCGTCGAGGTGAGCCGGAACATGTCGTTGATGGCCTGGCGGTACTGCGGGTACTTCTCGCGGTTGCGCCAGTCCTCGTCCGTGAGTTTCCATGCCTTCTCGGGATTGTTCTTGCGCTCGTTGAAACGCGCGAGCTGCTCGTCTTGGCTCACGTTGATCCAGAACTTGACGAGCAGGGTCCCCGAGCGGTACATCTCCCACTCGAAGTCGTTGATCTCCTCGAACGCGCGGCGCCAGTCCTCGCTCGTGCAGAACCCCTCGATGCGCTCGACCATGACGCGCCCGTACCACGAGCGATCGTAGATGCACACGTGCCCGCTCTTGGGCAGGTTCTTCCAGTAGCGCCACAGGAAGGGGTGCTCTTTTTCCTCGCGTGTGGGAGCCGCGCTCGGGACGACGCGGTAATCGCGCGCATCGAGCGCCGAGGCGACGCGCTTGATGGCGCCGCCCTTGCCCGCGGCATCCCAGCCCTCGAACACGATCATCATCGGGATGCCCCGGTGGTAGAGCTTCATCTGCAAGGCGCTGAGCTTGTCCTGTTCCTGCCTGAGCTCCTCGACGTAGGTCTGCTCGTCGATCGTGAGGGTATGTGAGAGCTCCTCGACATCGGGCGCCTCGAGCAGCGTGTAGCGCGAATGCGGCAGCGGGAAGTTCTCGGGAATCTTCACGGGGTTCTCATCGCGCAGGCGCTTGCGCTCGAGCGCCTCGCGCATCTCGTCGGCAATCGCCTGCATGAAGGCGATCCTGCGGACGCGCTGGTTGTCAGCGGGGATGAGATGCCACATGCTGTCGGCCGCATTCGTGCGCTCGAGCAGCGTGTCGATGATCGGATAGTACTCGTCATAGTGCTTGTTCTGCCGGATGTCGGAATCCGTCACACGCCACGAGGTGCTCTCGTCTTCGCACAGCTTGTCGATTCGCTCCTTCTGGGCCTGCTTGCTCACGTGGAAGAAGCATTTGATGATGAGGTAGCCGTCGTTGATGAGCTGTCGCTCGAACAGATGCGCTGACTCGGCGTACAGGCCGATCGTGCCGCCCGTTCCCGTCACGGCAAAATCGCCCGTGTCGCGCAGGAGCGGATGGGGACCCTTGCCCTTCTTGCCCTTGTTCGGGAAGGGGTAGTCGTGCATGAGGATCTTCATGGCCTCGCCGTACCAGCTCCTGTCGAAGATGGTGATG
>JBJEHP010000057.1:0-13203 GCA_051876145.1 Coriobacteriales bacterium
TCGAACGCAGGAAGTCCTCGCCGCGGTTCATGGTCTACGACACGGCGCTCATGACGGCGGTCTCCGGTCGGGCAAAGGAGTTGTTACTGGGCGACCCAGAGCTGCGCGGTCATCTTGTGGAGAGCGCTGTTGGGGCGCGGCTGCTTGCGTTGGGTCCGGATCTTGGATTCGATGTGCAGTGGTGGCGCGAGGGAAGCGACGAGGTCGACTTCGTGCTTGTTGGCGAGGGCAAGCTCGCGGCGATTGAGGTGAAGAGCGGCAACACGAAATCCCAAGGGGGCATGGCAACGTTCCTGCGCAAGTATCCCGAGGCGACGCGCATCGTCGTCGGCGGCAGTGCGGCGGGAGCAGTCACGGTGGAGGATTTCCTGCTCGGCAATGTTGAGCTGCCCTGGTCGTGACGTGCTCGAGGTGTGGTTTTGACGCTCGGGGCGCTCGTGTCGCTCAGAGTTGGCACTGCCAAGGATTATTGGCGGATGCGGCCCGCACGCCACTCAGAGTTGGCACTGCCAAGGATTTCTGGCGAATACGGCCATGATGCCATCCAACCCTGGCACTGCCAGGGATTATTGGCGTGGGGGCGCGTTTTTCTGGCAGTGCCAAGGTTTTTTGGCGCGCGCCATGAATCCGAGACGATTTCGAGAACGGGCGGTACTACACATCCCGCGAAAGTCTGATGCCTGCGGTGAGGGCGAAACGAGAAGCTCACGCTTGAGCTGGCGCGGGGGGCGGGAGTCTTGGTCCTTAGCGAGGAGACTACTGGCCCAAAATGCAAGAAGGGCCCGACGCATCAGGCCCTCCCAGGTGTCGGCCGAAGCCTTCCACCGCGATTGACTGTATTCTATCACGCGCGTTGACGCTACCCCCGCGGGAAGGCTGATGGTTCACGCTCAGCATCTCCCGTGCACCTGGTGTCGCATCTCTACCTCCCATGTCAGGTTGTGCTGCCGTCGCTCGTGTTGTATGTAGAGGAGCTTCTCTGAGAATCTGCAAACACACACGAGTGGAAAGGTGCCTATGGATGCGCACGAAGAGGCAAGCCGCCTCGTGGAGGCGTACGCGCCCCTGATAATGAGGATCGGCTACACGTATCTTCATTCCAGGGAGGACGCCGAGGACATCTGCCAGGAGACTCTGCTCAAGCTGGTCAGGCGGAATGTGCCGTTCGAGGACGGAGAGCACGAGAAGGCGTGGGTTGTCCGCGTCGCGATCAACGGGTGCAAAGACCTGCTCAAGTCCGCCCCGAGGCGGCGGGATGTTGGCCTGGAGCAAGTGGGCTGCGAAGGGGCGTCGCGCGACGAGGCGCAGGATGTCCTCGAAGCCGTCCAAGCGCTGCCTGGGACGTACCGCGAGCCGATATTCCTACACTACTGCGAGGGGTACAAAATCGCCGAGATTGCACGTCTGACGGGCAAGTCCGAACACGCAATTGCGAAAAACCTTTCCCGCGGGCGCAAGATGCTCCGCGAAACCCTGGGAGGTGGGTTCTGATGGAAAACCAGTATGCAAATAGCCTTCGAAAGGTCGAGATGAGCGAGGAGAGCAAGAAAGCCCTCGTCGACACGCTCGCACGGGAAATCGAATCGGTTCAGTCCGAGCCGCATATTTCAGAGGCGGCGCAAAGGCCGCGCAAGGTTGAGGGCCACAGGCCCGCACGGGTCAAGATTGCCGTGGCGGCGGCATGCATCGCTGCTGTGGTCGGGGGTGCGGGAGTGGCGTACGCCGCAGACCTCGGCGGAATCCAACGCAGCATCCAGGTGTGGGTCCACGGCGACCAGACCGAGGCGACGTTCGTTGTGGACAACGGCGTCTATACGCTGGACTACGTGGATGCGAACGGCAACGCTGTGCACCGTGGCGGGGGCGGCGTCGTGGTGAACCCCGACGGGGCCGAGCGGCCCGCGACGGAGGAAGAGCTCCTCGAAGAGGCCAACGCGCCGGACGTCGCATACGAGGACGACGGGCGGGTGATCGTCTACTGCAACGACCAGGCGCTCGAGGTTACGGACAAGTTTGAGGACGGCGTCTGCTACGTGCAACTCCAGATTGGCGGAAAGACCGAATACATGACCATCAAGTACCAAAACGGGTATGCCCTGAGCCCCAGCGGCTATGTCCAACCGGATATGTTCAATACGGGCGAGTAGCGCGAGGAGCGGAGGGCGGTAGACGTGCAAGTCGCGACGGTGTCGCTTGAGAAGGATACCCAATTTGGGTACAACTTGGGTACAACACGAAAGGAGTACCTGATGACCACGGCGGCAGCGCCCAAGCGGGCAGAAATCAAGACGCGCACAGTCGACGAGGTGAAGAAGGGCGCTATGCAAGTACGCCCACGTCGGGGAGCGAGCCTCGATGACGCGTTCTCCGCGATTGCATACAAGGCGCCGATAAACACCGACGGTGTGGCGGTGCTGCCGGCAGACTGGGACGATGGCGATGAGTGATTACGCGGAGTCGCCGGCCCTTGCTGTCCGGCGACTCCAGTCTGCAGGTAGTTTTCGAATCGGTCGGCCCGTATGATATAAACGCTCGCTTTGCGAAGGCTAAGCGGCGTACGCAGCTCGAGGGCGAGATTGTCGCGCTCGATGCGAAATGCAGAGAGACGAAGCAGATCAACAAACGAAACGAGTTATTCGGGCAGCTCAAGGCAAAAGAGAGGGAGTTATCGCGCATGGGGACACGTTCAGCGGCGCAAACCGAATCTGATAAGATTCGCTCAAAGGCGCTGAGTTTCCAAGAGCCCTACGCGATGATGATCGTCGCCGGGGCAAAGACGGTGGAGTGTCGCTCCAGAAAAATCACTGTGCCCATCAAGAACCTTGTGGTGTGTGCTTCCAAGACGGCGTCGCTTTTCTATCCGATACCGGGTTTGCCCTATGGGTACGCTATCGGCCTTGTAGATGTGGTTGATTGCGTACCGTTTGAGAAAAAGCATCTTGGCGCTGCGATGATGACTGAAATGCCCAAAGACGGCAGCTATGCGTGGATACTCGAGAACGCGCGCATGATCGAACCCTTCAAGGTGCGCGCAAGCGCGAGCTTCTTTTATGTGGGCTACAAAGTGGTGAAGGTGCCGACGACGCTGGAAAGCTACCGGAAGCATATCTTGCCGATTGTCCAGAAACCGGATGACGACGATGGCTCGATCGAGTTTATCGAGGAAGCCTTTTTCAAGAACAACGATCTGCTGAAGAGTGCTTTTTAGCTTTAGACGTGCAGCCCGACATTATCCGACGGATGCTTTAGGCGGGCGAACTCTCGCGATGCGGCGATGCCGCGTAAGCGATCAAGCAGGCGATACTCCAGAGCCAGCACAAGGCTGCCAAGGGAGTCAACTCCCAGCAGTTGGCGCTCTACTACTCCATGGGTGGATACATCTCGGCAATCAATCTCAAACATTTGAGGCTGTCTTACTTGGCTTGGGGGCAACAGGTCTTCCGGCTGTAATTCGTCAGTCGCGAGTGACGAATTGACGGGAGTCACTCTGGCTTGCAATTCATCAGTCGCGAGTGATGATTTGTCAGATCGCAGTAAGGAGATTCTGCAGTTGCAACTGCAGAATTTGAACCCAGACGCAACGACTGGTTTTCTCGCCGCCAGCTTCACACGCTGTCGTGCGGCTCGACGACGGCATGATTGCGAAAAGCGCTGCGCATGCGCAAAGGCGTGTCCTCGCTGCTGGTATATCGACGACTGGCTGGCACGCCTGCTCCGCATCTGATATAAACTGAGCTCAAACCAGACCTCGGTGTGCCCAGATGAGACGCATTTGGAAGACTGCCGGAGGCCGGCGCTGCAACGCGCCGCCTCGGCAGTCTTTTTTGCTGTCGGGTCGCAATACCGGGGAGGTCCTCATGTACCTCATGGTTGACAACTACGATTCGTTCGTCCATACCCTGACCAGCTATTTCGTCGAGCTCGGATGCGATATCCGAATCGTGCGCAACGACGCACTCGAGGTGGCCCGGGTGCTTGACCTGGCTGCGCGCGGCAGCCTGGAGGGCGTAATCATCTCGCCGGGGCCCAAGACGCCCCTGGAAAGCGGCTGCTGCCTGCAGCTGGTCCAAACCCTGCAACAATGGGACGCCGCCAGCTCCCGCCCCGTGCCCATCTTGGGCGTCTGCCTGGGACACCAGGTCATCGCCTGCGCAAACGGCGCGCGGGTGGTGCGGGGCGCGCGTCCCATGCACGGCAAGGTGACTCCCATCCGGACAGACGGTGCGGGGCTCTTCGCGCGCCTCCCACGCCGCTTCAAGGTGACGCGCTACCACTCGCTCGTGGTGGATGCGGAGCAGCTCCCCTCGTGCCTGCGGGTCGATGCTCGTGCCGATGACGGCGCCATCATGGCGATCAGCCACCGCGAGCTGCCCGTCTACGGCGTGCAGTTCCATCCTGAGGCGGTGCTCACCAGCTATGGGCACGAGCTGCTCGCGGCGTATTTGCAGATATGCCGGCGGGCAGGAGCGGGGGCTTGGGCATGAGGGCGCACGTGCGGCGCTTGGAGGGCGTCAGCGCAAGTGCAGCCGATGTCTTCGAGCTGCTGAAAGGCAGCTCCCGGGCTGCCTTCCTCGACTCCTCGCTGCCGGGCGATTTGGGCCGGTTCTCCATTGTGGGCATGGATCCTCGCACGGTTCTGACCGACGAGGACGGGGTCGTGAAGGTGAACGGTCATCAGATGGAGGGCGATTTTCTGGAGACAGCGCGGAGCCTCTTCGAGCCTCGTCGCGACCAGAGTCCTGATGGCCTGCCGCTGGCGTCGGGGGCGATTGGGTATCTTTCCTACGATTTTGGGCGGCGGTTCGAGCATATCGAGTCGCGGCACCCCAGAGAGTTGAAGATGCCCGACGCCCAGCTGGTCTTCTACCGTAACTACCTGATCGAGGACCGCGCCAGCGGAGCGCTCTTCCTCACCGACGATGGGCTGGGCGATGGATCCGACAGGCGGCTCGATGAGCTCGAGCGGTTGGTGCGCAGCGCCCCGACTGCTCCGGTGCCTGCGCGCACCGACCGTCTTGCGGCGTTCCGGAGCCGCTTCACCCGCGGGGAATATGAGGCGGCGGTGACGGCGATGACCCAGTACATGGGCGCGGGCGACATCTACGTGGCCAACATGACCCATGAGCTCGTCGTCCCCAGTCAGGCGGCGTCCTACGATGTCTACCGCTATCTGCGCACCTACAACCCGGCTCCCTTCTCCGCATATCTGGAAGGGGAGGGCTGGGCCGTGTGCTGCGCCTCGATGGAGCGCTTCTTGCACCTGCGCGACGGCGTGGTGCAGACGCGCCCCATCAAGGGAACGCGGCCCCGGGGCGCCACGCCCGAGGAGGACCGGACGAATCTTGCCGAGCTGCGCGATTCTGCCAAGGACCACAGCGAGCTGCTCATGATCGTGGACTTGGAGAGAAACGACTTGTCGCGGGTGTGCGTGCCGGGCTCGGTCCAGGTTACCGACCACTTTGCCATCGAGCCCTACGCGACGGTGTTCCATTTGGTGTCGACCATCGAGGGGCGCTTGGCGGACGATAAGGACGCATTCGACCTGGTCAGTGCGGCCTTTCCGGGAGGGTCGATTACCGGCGCCCCCAAGATCCGGGCGATGCAGATCATCGACGAGCTCGAGCGCAGTGCCCGCGGGCTGTACACGGGCTCGATTGGGTACTTTTCGGACAGTGGGGATTGCGACCTCAACATCGTGATTCGCACCGCGGTCTGGCAGAACGGCTGCTACCGGATCGGGGTGGGTGGCGGAATCACCTACGAGTCGGATTCGGCATTTGAGTACCAGGAGACCCTCGACAAGGCTCGGGCGGTTCTTGCGGCGGTGGCAGGAGGCGAGGCGCGATGAGCGACGCAGAAAAGACACAGGGGCTTGCCCCGCAGGTGGCGGCGCCTACGCAGGTAGCGGCAGATGACGGATTCTTCTTTGGGGTGGGGGCTTTCGAGACAATCGCGGTTGCCGCGGGCCAGCCGCTGTTGCTCGATGCGCACCTGGCCCGCCTGCAGCGGACCTGCGCGTATTTCGGTATCGACGTTGATGCGGACATGCTGGACAGGAAGGTGCGCGAGCGGGCGGCGGCGCCGGAGACGGCGAGCGGCCGCTGGGCAATGAAGCTTACGGTTACCCCGGAAAACAGGCTCATCACGGCGCGGCCCAACCCCTACGGACCAGTGAGTTACGAGCGGGGGATCTCGCTTGTCACGAGCGCGGTCAGGCGCAACGAGGGCTCGCCGCTCACGGCGATGAAGACGCTTTGCTACGCCGACTGCATCCTGGCCAAGCGCGCTGCTCGGACGGCCGGCTTTGACGAGCCGGTGATGTTCAACAACCGCGGGGATCTGGCAGAGGGGGCGACCACGAACCTCTTTCTGGTGCTGGATGGCCGCGTGCTGACGCCGCCGGTGGAAAGCGGGCTGCTCCCCGGGGTGGCGCGCGCTTGGGTGCTGGAGCAGGGGGCGGCTGAGGAGGCGGTGCTCTGTTCCGAGGACCTTGCGCGCTGTGAGGAGGCATTCGTCACCAACTCGCTCATGGGGGTGATGCCGGTTTGCGCGATTGACGGGCGGCGGCTGCCCTCACGCGAGCATGCGCGCGCCCTGCTCGAGCGCTGGCGGGCGGAGGTCGATCCGATGCTGTCCTGAAGGGAGTGAGCTGGGGGCCGGGAGGGCGTTCTTCATTGGTCTGACATGGGCTTCATTCTTCCCTACCCCTCGCTAGCCCGCGTTCGCCTCGAACCTTCCAAAGTCGCAGGGGTCGTCGAATCCCGCGAGCTCGGACCACCTGGCAGCGATGAGCCTTGCGTACTTGTGCGGCTCCAGGCCGTACGAGCCAAGCGAATACCCGTCGTTGACCTCCACGAGTAGTGTCCTGCCGTCGTCTGTTACCCCGATGTCGAGCGCGTACCCGGCAGGGGCGGCCCTGAATTCTGTGACCATTCTCTCGGGGATCTCTGGGTCGTAGTGACAGCGCCAGTCTCCCCGGTACGGCATGATGTCTAGAATCTGGCCGTTGAGGACGAAGCAGCGCCATTCTCGCAGGAAGTTCACCGGGTCGCTGCAGTAAACGCTGACGTCATCTCTGGTTGTCCTCAGTCCTAGAAGGTCATCCGCTCCTTTGACCAGTCTGCCCGTGAATCTCTTGCCCTCGCACGGTTTGACGAAAACAGGCCAGGTTTCGGACGATGAGCTGACGGTGTCGATGGTCGATTTCCAGATTCGCCTGCCGAGGTAGTGCGAGAGCTCGTCCGGATAGTCGAGGTCTGGGACGTCGCGTCCCATCGCGCGCAGCCTCCGCCGCACGATACCCATCCCGCCGACGAGAATGTCGCCCTTTTCTGTTTTTGGGATGCCGTCTTCAGTCGGGTCAAACGGAATGATTTCGAAGCCCATGTCGCGAAAGGCGATGGCTGAGACAAATCCGCTTTGGCGGCAGGGGAGCCCCTCCTTGAACTGGATGTAGACCTTCGTCATTGCGGCCTCCCTACGGTGACTAGTTCCGATACTGTAGGCAGTTTAGGGCATGGCGCGGCTCGCCCACAGCCTCCGCCTTTGGTTACATGGTGGCAACACGCTTGGGGTACACTTCGGCGCAGGACGGCCACGGAGGCAGGGGCTCCCGGTTTCCGACCGTCAGCAAGTACGGCAGTAAGCGGACACCACGTCACGGAGAGTATTGCGAGGTACGTCAAATGGACGAGCAGATCGGGTCGGGCAGCGCCCCCGCTGGTCAGGATGACAATACGACCAAGACGGGCGTTTCCGCCGAGCGGGAAATGCTCAACCGCCTGTGCGGGGAGGCCGTCGCCTACGATTGCGGCGACCCCAAGCGCATCCAGCATTTCGTCAAGGTCCACGCCTTCGCCAAGCTCATCGCCGAGAGCGAGGGCGTTGACGCACACACGCGCTTCGTGCTCGAGGCAGCCGCCTACCTGCACGACATTGGAATTCACAAGGCCGAGGACCTTCTCGGGGATTGCGGCGGCAAGAACCAGGAAAAGCTCGGTCCGGATGAGGCCGCGCCGATTCTGGGGCGCTGCGGTTTCTCCGAGACGGATGCGCAGCGCGTGTGCTTCCTCATCGCGCACCACCACACCTACGCCGGTATCGATGGCGCGGATTGGCAGATCCTCCTCGAGGCGGACATGCTCGTGAACCTCCACGAGGACGGGCTGGGCGAGCGCGCGGCACAATCGGCGCTCGAGCGCGTGTTCAAGACGGAGACGGGCAAGGAACTCTGTCGTCAGATGTTCCTCGAGCCTCGGGTGGTCACGACGGGCGAGTAGCGTTGCCGGGCGGCAGGCCTTGCCGTTCTAATTGGGGTCCATGGCGAACCATTTCGCACATCCCGACAATTGCTAGGACGAACAGACAAATATCAATGCGAAAAAGACATATCCGTTTCTGCTAAAACTAACGTGGCTTCGACTTCTCCTAAAGTCCTGACTGAACAGCAAGTCACTGCCAAAGGTTCGCCCAAGGTGGCGAATGGGCAGAGGGGAAGTCAAAATGAAGAAGAAGCTGTGCTGCATCATGAGCGCGTTGCTCGTGCTCTGCATCTGCGTTCCTGGCGGGGCGGTGCGGGCGATTGCCGCCGAGCCCGCTGCACAGGGCGCTGTGCAACTGCCGTCGCAGGAGGCTGATGCCGAACAGGTAGCAAGCGCCTCGGAGAGCTCTTCGCAAGCGAGCCAAGCACAGGGCCTGATCGAAGGCTCCGCCAACTCGGATGGGGAGGCACAGCCCACCTCCGGCCAGGCCAATGACGAAGAGGCAGGACTCGATAGCTCCCTGGCGAACATGAGTAGGGGCAGCCCCGCCGAAGAGCCGGCCGTCAACAACCTTGCCGCCGCACTAGCAAAGGCGATCCTGCGCGCCCCTGCCTCCAGCAGCATCATCACGTCGGCATCGCTCTCGACCACGACCTTTAACAACAACTATTCGTCCGCCCAGCTGACGATGAACTTCGCCCTCCCAGACGGGAGGTTCTCCGCCGGCGACACCAGCACGATCCAGCTGCCGACAGGGTTCAAGTTCGTCGCGGACTACGACTTTGACGTGAAGTCTTCCGATGGCGCGACGGTGGCACGCGCGCACATCGACGCGCAGGCGGGGACCATGACGCTCACCTACGCCGACTACGTCGCGTCCCACTCCGACGTCACCGGCAGCATTACGGCGTCGGTCACCACCAACAGAGAGACGATCGGCGACTTCGGCAAGAAGCAGTTCAACCTGAACGTCGACGGAGCTATCGTCCCCGTCGGTGAGGTCGACTACGGGAAGTGGACGGGCGACAACCCCGACGAGGTGATCGCCAAGTGGGGCAACGCTTCCAACTCCACCGACGGGACCATTGCCTACACGATCCGCGTGAACGGAAAGGGGGAGAATATCTCCGACGCGGTGGTCTCGGACACTCTGAAGAGCGCCGGTATGAGCTACGTCGAGGGCAGTTTCACCATCACCCGCGGCACCATATGGCTCAACTCCGATTCCGGCTCCTACGAGATGTCCGGCGGTCGGGACGTCACGGGCCAGTTCCCCGTCGAGTTCAGCTCTGACAAGTCCTCCTTCACCATCAGCCTGGGAGACATCGGGACCGACGGCTTCTACGTGCGCTACAAAGTCAAGCTCAACCACGACCCCGTCAACCAGGAGAAGTTCCAGAACACGGTGGGCCTGTCCGGCAGCAATGGCACCATCGACAAGAGCTACACCAACACCGTCGTGTGGCAGACCGCCTCGGGCGAGGCCAACGGCTATAACTACTCCATCGCGATCAACAAGACCGACGAGTCGGGCGCCCCGCTCGCCGGAGCCGTGTTCTCGGTCGTGCGCGACTCCTCCGGGGCTGAAGTGGGTACCATCACCACGGGCGCCGACGGGGCGGGCAGCCTGGGCGGCCTTTTGCGCGACGCGTACACGATCCGCGAGACCACGCCGCCCGAGGGCTACATGGCCGCGGCGGACGTGCACGTGAGCGCCGACGACCTCAACAACGACGCGAAGACCGCGACCGTGACCATCGCCGATAGGAAGATCGAGATGGTCTCGATTCCCGTCACCAAGAAATGGGTCGGCCCCGAGGGCGGCGCCGTCACCGTGCACCTGCTCGCCGACGGTGAGGACACCGGAAAGGCCATCACGCTCGACGAGCACGGCAGCTGGACGGGTTCCTTCGACGGTCTCCGCAAGGTCGCCGACGACGGTCACGAGATTGCCTATACTGTCTCCGAAGACCCGGTGGAAAGCTATACGGCTACCATCACCGGCGATGCGGTTGCTGGTTTCACGGTGACCAACACCAAGAAAGAAGTGCCCGGTACACCGGGTGACCCTCAAGACACGCCGGGCAATCCCCCGGACACGCCGAGCGTGGCTCCAGACACGCCAGGCAATCCCCAGGACAACTCGAGCGTGACTTCGTCTTCGGCGCCTGAGACCGGCGATGATGCCACCGTGCCGGCGGCTCTGCTGATTGCTGCGCTCGCGGCATGCGCGGCTGGTATTGCTGGCTGGCGAAGGGCCTCGGCAGCAAATCGCCGACCCCTGGGGAACGCTCGCCATCTGAAGAAGTAGGAGGTTCGCATGGCACGGGGAAGGTGGGCGACATCGCCCGCTGGCCGGGCCCCTGGATGCCACGTCACGGTCATCTCCGCGACCATGCCGCGGGCGGAATGCTCCACTGGTTCCGCCCCTGTGCATCTCGGCACTAGGGATAATGTCGAAAGCATTATCTGATGGAATTATAAATCCCGCTATCAAGTATATGAAAACGGCAGGTTCACGCTGTTTGCCAGAGAAAGAACCTGCTCATCTCGCACTGACCTGTGTCTTGTCATACTACGATGAAAGGACACGCACATGCTCAGCGCGTTCAAAGAGCAGAACCTGGCAGACGCAGGCTTTGCAAGGAAGCCGTCACCGGCAGGTTTTGGCTCGCTCTGGCACTCGTACCGGGCGCAGAACGAGCGCTGCTGGGGGTGGTGCCACTATCTTTTTCCGGATGATGAACCTTGGGGCATCATCATCCACGACCTCACCGTGCGCGATGACTTCATCTTGAACTTGGAATCGCCGGGGTATCTCACCGTCACCTGGTTCAAATCGATTTCCGGCGAGGAGTTCAATCCCTACCGAAGGCTCAGGTCCAACAGCGTTCTGGGGCAGGGCGTCCGCGGCGGGTTATGGCGAGGCGTGGCACACGGTGGCGTGCCGGTGCAGAGCGTCTCGATCGAGATATCGCCGGAGTTCTCGTCCCAGTTCCTCGAGAGGGAATACGGGGGAGAGTTCCGAAACGTCGAGAAGGCCTTCTACTCTTTGGGACTCGATGACGAATTCCCCGAGATGAAGACGCTGCTCTCCCAGCTCTGGCCGCAGCCGGGTGACGAGAGCCGCACCAAGCTGTACTACCACGGCAAGGTGCTCGAGGCGATGGGGCTTATCGTGGAGAGGTCGAGGGCGACGGCGCCGGACGAGGCCAAGGGAGTAAGCCCTGTCGACCGCAATAGCATTCACGAAGTGGTGTGCTACATAGACGACCATTGTTCCGCCGAGTTGCGGATTTCCGAGCTGGCGGCCATCGCCTGCATGAGCCCCACCAAGTTCAAGGAGACATTCAAGCGTGTCAATGGAATGACGGTCACGCGGTACGTGCAGGCGAGGCGCGTGAGCCAGGCCGAACTGCTGCTTCGGCAAAGCGATCTTTCCATAGGGCAGGTGGCTCGCGCGGTGGGGTACTCGTGCCCAAGCCACTTCTCGGCGCTGTTCAAGCGCGAGGTCGGGATGCTGCCAAGCGAATTCAGGAAGGCAGCCGGCGCGCACTGATGCGGCGCTGCGTGCCAGGTGCCACGTGCCAGGTGCCGCGTGCCGGGTTCCACGTGTCAAGTGCCGCGGAACGAGCCAAGGGCGACGCTTTTCGCCGTGATACGGGCCAAGGGAGACGTTTTCGGCCCAGATTCCGTCTCCCTCGGGGCCTCCCGCGGCAGCTGCGTCCCGCGAGTGGCGTGAAGCCTGCTAAGGGGGACGTCCGACGCCGCGGAACATCCCAAGGGAGATTCCGCGGGCTCTGGGGCCTTCACCTTCGGGTCATTCTGTGACGTGCGCGGCACAGAACCCGCCAAGGGAGATTCCCCGAAAGCCGGAGTTTTCGCCCTCGGAGCCATTTATGACGCGCATGACTTGGAACTGCCCAAGGGAGAATTCCCGAGCTGAGGGACCTTCGCCCTCGGGCCTCCCCGTGGCGTGCGCGGCGCGGGACACCCCAAGGGAGACGGCACGCCGCCCGGATCCTTCTCCCTCGGCACCGTCTACGGCAGCTGCACCTGCCAGGCGCCGCGGAACGAGCCAAGGGCGACGCTTTTCGCCGTGATACGGGCCAAGGGAGACGTTTTCGGCCCAGATTCCGTCTCCCTCGGGGCCTCCCACGGCACCTGCGGCAGCTACTCGTCGCCCTCGCCGTCTCCGCTGCTGCCATCCTTCAGCCTTCCCGCGCGCTTGAGTGCGTCTCGCAAAATCCACTCCACCTGCGCGTTCGCGCTCCGCATGTCGTCTTCTGCCCAGCGCTCTACCGCGGCCCAGATCTTCGGGTCGATGCGGAGGGGGTATTGCTTGCGTCGTGCCATGAACGTGCGCTCCCGCGGCGGCTAGTACAGCGACCCGGTGTTGAGGACCGGCTGCGCCTCGGAGTCTCCGCAGAGCACCACCATCAGGTTGGACGCCATGGTCGCCTTGCGGTCCTCGTCAAAGTCGACGATGCTGCCGTCCGAGAGCTCGGAAAGCGCCATGCCAACCATCGAGACGGCACCCTCGACGATCTTCTTGCGGGCGGCGATGATGGCCTCGGCCTGCTGGCGGCGCAGCATGGCGGGGGCAATCTCCGGCGCGTAGGCCAGGTGGGTGAGGCGCGCGTCGTCGACCTCCACGCCAGCGGGGGCAAGGCGCAGCCCCAGCTCTTCCTTCAGGCTGTTCGAGACTTCCTCGATGTTGGAGCGCAGCGTGATGCTCGCGTTTGACTCGTCGCTTTCCTCCATATGGTCGTACGCGTAGATGCTCGCCACGTGCCGCAATGCGGTCTCGGTCTGCATCGAGACGTAGGAGACGTAATTGTCCACGTCGAAGAGAGCCTTGGCGGTGTCGGACACGTGCCATACCACGACGGTCGCGATCTCGATGGGGTTGCCTTGCTTGTCGTTGACCTTGATGCGCTCG
>JBJEHP010000058.1:0-3526 GCA_051876145.1 Coriobacteriales bacterium
CACGATGAAGATGCTCTCTGCCGTCGATTGCGTGAGCAGTTCCGTCGGGATGAGGTAGCGGCCGATGATGCCGATCATCACGGCGGAGAACATCGAGACGATTACCCACACGATTGCGATGCGGCGGGACTGCTTTACTTCGGTGTCGCTGCGGATACCCATGAAGCGAACGAGAACCTGCGGCATGCCAAAGTAGCCAAGACCCCAGCTCATCGTCGAGATGATGGCGAGCAGGCCGTACTCTTTGGGCACGCTGTCGAACAACGGCATGCCGTTTTCGACGACCTGCGTTCCGTTGGCGTCGAGGACGGGGACAGCGGTCTGCACCATCGTGAGGTAGCCGGGGATGTCGCTCAGGAAAGCGACGGTGTTGTCGAGCCCGCCTGCCATGGTGATCGAGCCGATCACGACGACGGCCAGGGCAAAGAACATCAGCGTGCCCTGCAGGAAGTCGGTGGCGACGACGGAGAGGTAACCGCCCACCATCGTGTAGAGGAACACGATGATCGCGCCGAAGACCATCATGAGCGAGTAGTCCACGCCAAACAGCGAATGGAAGAGCTTGCCGCAGGTGACAAAGCAGCTGCCGGTGTAGACGCAGAAGAAGACGAGGATGATGACCGCGGCGATGGTGCCGATGACGTTTCTGTCATCGTGGAAGCGGTTGCTGTAGAAGCCGGGAAGCGTGATGGCGTCACCCGCGACCTCGGAGTAGCGCCGCAGGCGCTTGGCGACGAGCAGCCAGTTGAGGTAGGTTCCCAGTGCAAGCCCGATGGCGGTCCAGCCGACGTCTGCGGCGCCGGTAAAGTACGCGAGTCCCGGCAGGCCCATGAGCAGGTAGCCGGACATGTCGGACGCCTCTGCGGAAAGGGCCGTGAACCACGGGCCGACCTTGCGGCCGCCCAGGAAGTACTCGGACGACGATGAATTCGAGCGCTTCGCGTAGGAAAAGCCGATGATGAGCACCGCGATGAAGTAGATGAGAATCGCGAGCATTACGATAAAGTCGCCTGATTGCATAAAAACCTCTTCAATCCCGGCTGCGCCGGGGTCCTCTCCGCATAACGAGTGCAAATTATAACTTTATTGGAGTGGAGTGCCCGTCAAAATCGCGCTACGGCACCCTTATCGGCGTGTGCTGGAACCCAACGCGCACGCGCGCGGGATGCGACAAGAGTGCGAGCGTCTGCTCGAGCGACTTTTCGGGGAGCAGGTAGTCGTTGTTGTTCTCCGAGACGTGGAGCGCGACGACCTCTTCGAGCCGGTCGGACGCGAGCTCCTCGAGTGCGCCCGCCGACTGCTCGTTGGAGAGGTGCCCGCGTGCGGAGGCGATGCGCGCCTTGAGGCGCGCAGGGTAGGGGCCGTACTTCAGCATCTTCGCATCGTGGTTGCTCTCAAGTCCGAGCACTCGGCATTCGCGCAGCGCCTCTAATGCCTGCGGCGTCACGACGCCCGTGTCGGTCATGAAGCCGATGCTGTCGCCTTGCCCATCGAACCTGAACCCAAACGACTGGACGGCATCGTGCGAGGTGGCAAAGGCGTGCACCGCCATCCCCGCGACGGATTCGTCGCTGCCGTCGTCGATAAAGCGGACATCGCAGTGCTCGGTGGCCTCTTGCACCTGGCTGCTCGCCGCGAGGATCTTCTCGCCCGTGTACAGCGTCGGCGCCATGCCGAGCCTGGCAAAGCCGCGGTAGAGCACCCCGAGCCCCTTCGTGTGGTCGGTGTGCTCGTGCGTGACGAAGACCGCCTCGATCTCGTGCGGGTCAAATCCGAGCGTCTCGCACTGCTGCAGGAAGCTTTTCTTGCTGATGCCGCAGTCGATGAGGATGGCGCGCTTGCCAACGGCATCGCGCAGCACCGAGGCGTTGCCCTTGCTGCCGCTCGCGAGCACGAGCAGCTCGAGTCCTTCTGTCGCCTCGGGCATCAGCCGATGCCCCCGAGCACCGAGCCGAGCACCAGCACGGCGACGGTCGCGATGACGAACACGTACTTGCCCATGGGGTAGTACCACGCGCCCAGCGGCTTGATACGGCCCTTGTTCACCTGCTCGAGCACCCAATCCTTGCCCGAGAACCAGTAGAACATGATGGCGGCGAACAGCGCGCCGATGGGGCACAGGTAGATGGAGCAGACGTCCATCCACTGCGAGACGATCCCCTGGATGAGCAGGCTTGCGACCAAGACGATCGCACCGATGGCAAAGCAGGCCTTCGCGCGGTCGAGGTGGAAAAATTCCTGCAGCGTCGCGACCGGCGCCTCGAAGAAGTTGATGAGCGAGGTCAGGCCGCCAAACAGCACCGCCACGAAGAACACGGCCATGATGAGGGGCCCGCCGGGCATCGTCGAGAACAGGTTGGGGAGGTAGATGAACAGCAGGCCCGGGCCGCCCGCCGAGAGCTGCTGGCCGGCAACGGCCATGGCCGGGATGATGACGAGCGACGCGAGCAGCGCGGCAATCGTGTCGAAGAGAGCGACGTACTTGGCGCTGTTGGGGACGTCTTCGGTGTCGTCGAGGTACGAGCCGTAGACGAGCGTGCCGTTGCCGGCAATCGACAGCGAGAAGAACGCCTGGCCGAGCGCGAACACCCACACGAGCGGATCGGCAAGCCCCTTCGGGTCGAGCAGGAAGATGTACTTGTAGCCCTCCACCGCACCGGGGAGCGTCAGCACGTAGATGGCGAGCCCGACGAACAGGCAGAAAAACAGCGGCATCATGACCTCGTTGGCCTTCTCGATGCCCTTGCCGATGCCAAAGACGAGGATGGCCACGGCGGCGAGTATCGCCACGGTGAGCCAAAAGCCGTTTCCGCCTGCCACGGCGTCGAACTGCGCCCCAAAGCTCTCGACGCCCTGCGTGGCGGCAAGCGTGCCGGTCAGCGCGTCGAACGTGTACTTGAAGATCCAGCCGACGACGACCGAGTACCCGATCGCCATGGCAAGCGAGCTCGCCACGGGCAGAAGCCCCATGAGCACGCCGGGCTTGCGCGACCCGAAGCGCTCTTCGGTGGTCTGCGCGAAGGCCTCGATGGGTCCAGCATGGCGCGCCCGCCCAAACGCCATCTCCTCGACGACGCCCGTCGAGCCGATGAGCAGCACGAATATAAGGTAGGGGATGATAAACGTCGCGCCGCCGTAGGCGGAGACGCGCGTGGGGAACAGCCAGATGTTGCCCATGCCCACGGCCGAGCCGATGCATGCGAGGACGAAGCCCCGTTTCGAGCGGAAGCTGTCGCGCTTGGCCGCCGTGCTTCGCGAAGTGTTGTTTTTATTCTGCAAAATCTCTCCTCTGTCCACGTAGGGGCTATTGTAAACAAAGCTGTGACATAATTGCCGCATTCGCCGTTCCCCGGCGGATTACCATTTTTTCTAACCACCACAACGAAAGGTCGACCGCACTATGGCTGAGCAGGCGCACGAGAACGATGCTTTGTGGGGAGGGCGCTTCGAGGACGCCCCCGCAGAATTTACCCAGGAGTTCGGCGCTTCGCTCCCCGTCGACAAGCGCATGTGGGAGTCGGACATC
>JBJEHP010000059.1:0-13014 GCA_051876145.1 Coriobacteriales bacterium
ATCAGCTTACGTTTGCCGCTTCTCGTGGGCTAGCTTCGCACCTCGAAGCTGTTCGCGCACAGCCCGCCGTGGTCGATGGCGATGACACCTTCCTGACCCAGGCGGCAGTAGAAGCCGACGGGCTCGCCGTCGTAGAGGTAGACGCCGGGCATCGACTCCCAGGATTCGACCTTGCAGGGGTCGGACCCGTCCAGCTCCGTGTTGACGATGTCCACGTGGCGCGGCGGGTAGAATTCCTGGACGATGTAGCCGCTGTCGAGGTTGTCGTCGACGATGCGCTCCCAGGCAGCCGCGTCGAAGTCGACGCCGGGGTACACGCCGTGCGCGCCGTAGTCGTCCGCCGGCTTGATGATCCAGGCATCCTTGTCCGCCTTGACCTCGTCGAGGGTATAGCCTGCCGGCGCGCTCGAAAGCTGATAGGTACGTGGCAGGTGCGCGTCGATGAAGGCGCACTCCTCGGGCGTGAGAAACGCGCGGGTCTTCTCGTCGAACAGTGCGATCGAGACCATCTTCGAGTGCACGACGGTCGTGCGGAAGTGCCCGATCAGACAGACCTTCTCGGCTGCGACGGCGTCGATGAGGGCGTCGCACTCGCCGGGGTGCTGTAGAAGCTCGCTCGTGACGGCACGGCGGTAGATCGCGTCGATGACGGTGCCGTCGCTTGCGTCGCGCAGGTGCTCGCCGTCAAACTCGAACGCGCGCGTGTCCACGAAGCGCGCGGGTATGCCGGCGCGCTCGAACGCCTCGATGAAGCGGTTGAAGTCGCTGAACACGCCGCTTTCCTCGAAGTCGGTGATGCAGACAGTGGGGTGCTCGACCGCGTTTTTGTCCGTGCGGTAGATGCGCATGAACGCCTCGACCCACGAGTCGAACAGCTCGAACTGCCTGACCTCGTGGCGCTGCGAGAAGCGCTTGAAGGTTTCGGACTGCATGAGCGCCTGGCCGATCATGAAGTCGCGCGACATCGCGCCGCTGCCGTCGGTGTTGAACTCGCAGAACTTGTAGCTCAGGTCGTCCTCGTCCAAGAAGAAGTCGAAGCGCCCCATGGGGAGCAGCTGGTCGTAGTTGCAGGGCAGCAAGACGAGCCGCTCGACCTCGGGCGGGAGCTTGAACATGGCGCGGTATGAGGGGTCGTCGAGATACCGGCGGATGACCTTGCACAGGATGCCGTGCGCCATGCGGCATTGCGCCCCGATGTAGTCGAGGTCCTCCTTGTTGAACAGGTAGGGGACGAAGGGGAACGGGGCAGGCTCGCCGTGCACCCACACGTCGGATGCGCGGATGAAATCCAGTGCCTGCCTCCTGCCGGCCGTGTCGCCGTCCAGGTCCTTGATGATGTCGATGTACTCGGCGCGTTCTTCTTTCATGGGCACCCCTCGTTGTCGTGACAGTGTGCCCAGTATTGCACAGCGCGCGCCCCTTTTGGCCTGCGCAAATCTTATCTGGACCCGAAACGGCTCTGATTTGGCTCTGGTTTTGCTCTCAAGTGGCTCGGGGCACTGCTCTCATCTGGCTCCGCAAACGTCAGGTGGTCTGCTCAGATTTGCTTGAAATGATGGTTGTCGGCGGAACCAGACCACTACAGAAAAGGAGTCCGACGATGAGCATTGCAGAAACCCTCGAGCGGGAAGACCAGATGACGGAGCAGCAGATCTCCACGCACCAGGAGACGCCAGTGCAAGCACCTGATGGCGAGCGGCAAGAAGGCCGGGGGGAGCAGACACCCGAGAGCCCGCAGGAGCAGACGCAGCAGGGGCGTACGTGCGAAGCTGCGCGAGAGACCGCTGCACAGCCCGATTCACAGCTCGAGCCGCACGCTGCGGGGCAAGACGGAGCGCAAGGCGGAGACGCTGCTCCGGACCCCGCCTCGCAGTCGAAGGTGGAGCTTGGCCGCCGGGGCGAGGACGCCGCGGTACGCTATCTGGTCAACAACGGCTTCGAGATCCTCGAGCGCAACTGGACCTGCCCGTACGGCGAGGCGGACATCATCGCGCGCGATACGGACGGCACGGTCTGCTTCATCGAGGTGAAGACGCGGCTCAGCGTGGCGGCGGGATTTCCCGAGGAGGCAATCACGGCGGAGAAGCAGCAGCGCTACGAGAGGATCGCGCTTTCCTACATGATGAACTTCCAGTGGGACGATGGCACGTCGGTGCGCTTCGACGCGATAGGCCTCTGCGTCAAAGAGGGCGGGACGCGTGCCATGCTGCGCCATCACAGGGGATGCTTCAATGACTTCCGTTGAGACGGTACGCGCGAGCGTGCGCAGCTGCGCCCTGCTCGGCGTCGTCACCGTGCCCGTGACGGTGGAGATCGAGGTCGGGCCCGGGCTTCCCGGCGTGCACATCGTCGGCATGGCGGACAGCTCGGTGCAAGAGGCGCGCCTGCGCGTGAAAAGCGCCGTGAGGGCGGCGGGGTTCTCGATGCCGGGAAACCAGCACATCGTCGTCAACCTGGCGCCTGCCTCCGTGAGGAAAGTCGGCTCGGGCTACGATTTGCCCATCGCGCTTGCCTACCTCATCGCGACGCGCCAGATACCGGCCAAGCCCTTCGACGACTGCCTCATCTCGGGCGAGCTCTCGCTCGTCGGCCACGTGCGCAACGTCGCCGGGCTGTTCGCCTACGCGCTCCAGGCCCAGCGCGAGCACATGCGCCTTCTGAGCGGGCCGGTCACGACGTGCATGCCGGAGCTCGGGCAGCTCGAGCACCTGTGCCTCGACCACCTCTCCGGGCTGCGCACGAACAGCTTCTCGCGCCCTCGCGTCATCGCCGTGCAGCCCGCCTGCGCGCAGCTCGACTACGCGGACGTCGTCGGCCAGGAGACGGCGGTGCGCGCGCTTGCCATCGCCGCGGCGGGGCAGCACGGCGTGTTGCTCGTGGGGCCTCCCGGTTCGGGAAAGAGCATGCTCGCGCGACGGCTGCCCTCGATCCTGCCGCCACTCGACGAGCGCGAGCGCAGGGAGGCGGCGCTCATACACTCCGTCGTCGGCGACGACCTGAGCTCGATCACCGCCGGTGTGCGGCCGTTTCGCAGCCCGCACCATACGGCGTCTGCCGCGGCGCTCGTGGGCGGCGGGCGCGACCTGCGCCCAGGCGAGGCATCGCTTGCACACCACGGCGTGCTGTTCTTAGACGAGCTCGGGGAGTTTGCCAATCCCGCGCTGCAGGCACTGCGCCAGCCGCTCGAAGACGGGGTCGTCGTGCTGTCGCGTGCGCAGGGAAGGGCGGTGTTTCCGGCAAAGTTCCAGCTGGTCGCCGCATCCAACCCGTGCCCGTGTGGCTTTCTGGGAGACCACGAGCACCTGTGCAAGTGTTCCGAAGCCCAGGTCAACCGCTATCAGGGCAAGCTCGGCGGCCCGCTCAAGGACCGCATCGACCTCATCTGCGAGGTGAGTCGCATCGACCCGTCCAAGGTGCTCGAAAGCGGCAAGGGGACGAGTTCGGCGACGCTTGCCGCGCAGGTGGCCGACGCGCGCGAGCGTGCGAGGCACCGTGGCGACGAGGTCGCGCGCTCCCTCTCGTCCACGAAGCCGCACGAGGTGATAGAGGCGTGCCGTCTCGACGGCGAGCTCACGCGGCTCGTCGAGAAGATGGCACGCCGGCACCACCTGTCGGGCAGGGGCGTGATACGCGTCTTGCGCGTCGCCCGTACCATCGCCGACCTCGATTGCAGCGATGCGGTCAAGTCGGAGCACCTCTACGAATCGTGCATGTACCGCGTCGAGAACACATTGGAGTGAGATATGGACCAGCAACTTGCAGGAAGACGGTTCGAGCTTTCCCTCGGCAGTGCGGGCTACCCGGCGCTGCTGGCAGAGATCGAGCGCCCTCCCAAGTGCCTGTACGGCATCGGCGACCCGGCGGCGCTGCAGCCCGGCGTCGCGATCATCGGCGCGCGCAAGGCGACGCCCTACGGCATCTCGTGCGCGCGCTACTTTGCCTCCCACGTGGCAGACCGCGGCATCACGATCGTGTCGGGTGGCGCCAGGGGCTGCGACCAGGAGGCCCACCGGGCGGCCGTCGAGGCAGGGGTCCCGACGGTGGTCGTGTTCGGTTCGGCGGCGGATGTCCCGTACCCAAAAAGCGGGCTCAAGCTGTTCCAGCGGGTCATCGACCAAGGCGGCGCGATCGTCTCGGAGCACCCCTGGGGCTCGCCGCCGCTGCGCCCCTACTTCGTCCAGCGCAACCGCATCATCGCAGGCCTGTCCGTTCTGCTCATCGTCGTCGAGGCGGGGCTGCCCTCGGGGACCTTCTCCACGGCGACGGCGGCCATCGAGCAGGGCAAACACGTGGCGGTCGTGCCCGGTGCCATCACCTCGCCCAACGCGCGCGGCTCGAACAGGCTCATCCACGACTTCGCCGTCCCGCTCATCGACTACGAGACGCTCGACGAGGCGATCGACCTCGCGTTCGAGGACCGCGGCATGCTCGCCCTGGGCGTGGAGGACCCGGAAAACGCAGACCCGTCTCAGTCCTTCGCGGACGACCCATTGCTCGAGGCCCTGGCGGCGGCACCTTATTCCGCCTCCGAGCTCACCGCGTACTTCGGCTTTTCCACGTCCGAGCTCGTCCAGCGCCTCTCGCAGTACGAATTGCAGGGCCTCGTGCAACGGGGCCGTGACGGTCGCTACCAAGTATGCGCCCGTGTGCGAAAATAACCGGACTATGAATACGAACAAGACACTTGCCATGAACAAGACATTTCCAACAGTGACGGTCGTCGGCGCGGGGCTCGCCGGCAGCGAGGCGGCGTTGCAGCTCGCGATGCGCGGCGTTCCGGTGCGCCTTGTCGAGATGCGCCCGAAACGGCAGACCGACGTCCACAAGACGGCAGACCCCGCAGAGCTCGTCTGCTCGAACTCCCTGAAGAGCAAGGACGCGACGAGTGCGGCGGGCAGCCTCAAGTACGAGCTCGCCGCCATGGGCTCGCAGGTACTTTCCTGCGCGTTCGAGACGGAGGTTGCGGCGGGCGGTGCCCTGGCGGTCAACCGCGCGGAGTTCTCCGCGCACGTCAAGCGCCTGCTCGAGTCCTTCGACAACATCGAGCTCTGCGAGCAGGAGTGCACAAAGATCCCGCAGGGGCCGGCGATCATCGCCACCGGCCCGCTCACCTCCGATGCGCTCGCCGCATGCCTCGAGCGCGAGCTCGGCACCAAGAGCCTCGCGTTCTACGATGCGGCAGCGCCCATCGTCGAGGCGGACTCGCTGGACAGAGACGTCGTCTTCGCCCAGTCGCGCTACGACAAGGGTGGCAGCGCCGACTACCTCAATGCGCCGATGGACAAGGAGTCCTACGAGGCGTTCGTGACGGAGCTCGTGGGCGCCAAGCGCGTCATCGAGAAGGACTTCGAGCGCCGCGAGCTGTTCGCGGCATGCCAGCCCATCGAAGAGGTGGCGCGCACGGGCATGGACTCGCTCAGCCACGGGGCGCTCAAGCCCGTGGGCCTCACCGATCCGCGCACGGGCCACAGACCGTGGGCGGCGGTCCAGCTTCGCGCCGAGAACGCCGCGGGAACCGCGTACAACCTGGTCGGGTTCCAGACGAACCTGCGCTTCGGCGAACAGAAACGCGTCTTCAGGATGATTCCCGGTCTGGAGCATGCGGAGTTCTCGCGCTACGGGGTCATGCACCGCAACACCTTCGTCGACACGCCGCATGCGCTGACAAAGACCCTCGCGTTGCCGGGGCACCCGCAGGTGCACCTCGCGGGGCAGGTCACGGGCACGGAAGGGTATGTCGAGGCCATCGCGTCGGGGCTGTTCGCGGCGCTTGCGGTCTATGCGGAGCTTGCGGGCCTCGCTGCCCCCGAGCTGCCCAAAGACACCCTGTTCGGCTGCCTGCTCGACTACGCGACCGACCCGCAGACCGAGGACTACCAGCCCATGCACGTCAACTACGGCATCATCGAGCCGATTGTCCCCAAGATCCGCAACAAGTCGCAGCGCAAGGCAGCCTACGCGCGCCGCGCGCACGAGGCAATCGACGCGTACGTCAAACAGCGCCCCGACCTCTTCTCCGAGGCGGTGCTGGAGCCGTCCGCACTCGAGCGGGCGCGCGCCCTCGCGCAGGCGGGCCTCACGTTCCCGGAGCAGGACTAGGGGCATCATGGTGGGAGAGGGCATCGACGCCGCCGCCTACTTCGACGACCCCGCCTTCGACGGCGAGGCGGCACGTCAGGCCGTCTCGTTTCTGCGCCATCTGGGCGTCGAGCGCGGCCTGTCTCCCAACACGATCAGGGCCTACGCCATCGACTTGCGCACGTACCTCGACTGGGCATCCCGCACGGGGGCAGACCCGCTTGCCGTGGACCACCGGCTGTTCCGGCGCTACCTCGCAGAGCAGAACGCCGCGGGCTACACGGCAAAGACCGTGGCGCGGCGTCTTTCTGCAGTCCGGTCGTTTTTCGGGTACCTCAACGAGCGGGGGGTTGTGGATTGCAACCCGGCGGCTGCGGCGGCCTCGCCCAAGATTCCCAAGGACCTTCCGCGAAAGACCTCCGACGCCGACATCGCGAGGCTTCTCGACGTCTGCGACCTCGATGACCCCGTGGGCCTGCGCGACCGGACGTTTCTCGAGCTGCTGTTCGCGTCCGGTGCCCGCATCTCGGAAGTAGCCGGCCTCAAGACCGGGGACGTCGACTTCGCGAGCGCGACGGTCCGGCTGTTCGGCAAGGGCTCGAAAGAGCGCATCGTCCCGCTGTACCGGCTCGCGCTCGAGCTCGTGGCCCGCTACCTCGAGAAGGCGCGGCCCAAGCTTTTGGGGGAGAGCCACACCGATGCCCTGTTCGTGTCGGTCCGGGGCAGGGCCATGTCGGCGGACTCGCTGCGCAAGGCGTTCAAGAAGCGCGCCGCGCAGGCAGGGCTCGACCCGGCGCTCCATCCGCACGACCTGCGGCATGCCTTTGCCACCGACCTGGTGGAAGGCGGGGCCGACCTGCGCAGCGTGCAGGAGATGCTCGGGCACGCGAGCCTGTCGACCACCCAGATCTACACACATCTCTCGCTCGAGCACATGAAAGACGTCTATATGCGGGCGCACCCCCGCTTCTGAAAAATCGAAAAGTCCACAATTGTTGGCTCCCCAAAAGCATTACGGTATGCTATAGTTTTGAACTCGCGTGGCATAGCTATGCGTTGAGTTAGGTAAAACACGGCAAAGGCCGTTTGTAAGCAAGGAGTTCGATTATGTCCAAGGTTTGTGAAGTCTGCGGCAAGCACCCGTCTGCAGGTAAGAACGTCAGCCATTCCCATCTGAAGACCAACCGCGTCTTCCGCCCCAACATCCAGAAGGTCACCATCAAGGAGGCCAACGGACGCGTGCGCAAGGCAAACGTCTGCACGAGCTGCCTGAAGGCCGGCAAGGTTACTCGCGCATAAGGGCTCACCTGCCGCGTTTCTTAATTCAAGCATAAAATGCACTGTTCAGAAGGCCCGTCGGGGCCTTCTGTGTTTTAGACTGTAGACAAGGCAGTTTCTACGATTGGAGTCAGTCATGAAAGATCCATTCGATCAGGCTTCCAAGGTATTCGAGAAAAGCGTCAACGTCGCGTCCGAGATGTTCGACAAGAGCATGGACGTCGCTTCAAAGGTGTTCGACAAGAGCATGGACGCCGCGTCCGAGGCGTTCGACAAGAGCAAGAGCGCCACGTCCGGCTTTGCAGATTCCGCTGCCGATTTTGCCAAGCGCGGCAAGATCCGTGCGCAGCTCGCCGATGTGAGCCTCGAGTACGACCGTCTTATGAAGCAGCTCGGCACGGCGGTCTACGAGCGCGTCAAGGACGACCCGCAGTACGCCGATGCGCACCCCGACCTGTTCGCGGAAATCGCCAAGGTCGTCCAGCGCAGGCAGGACCTCGAAGACCAGCTGTCCGAAAGCCAGGCGGCAGACGATGCGGCCAAGCCCATCGACGTGACGCCGGTCGAGCCCGAGGCGACGGATGCACCCGCGCCCACGGCACAAGAGAAGGCGGAGGACGCCGAGTAATGCGCTATCAGGCACCAAAAGGCACGCAAGACCTCCTGCCCGCCCAGGCACGCACGTGGGCGGCGTTTCGCCGCAGGGCGCAGGAGGTCTTCTCCCTCTACGGCTACGAGCCCATCGAGACCCCCGTGTTCGAGCTCTCCGAGCTGTTCACGCGCTCGGCAGGGGAGAGCTCCGACATCGCGAGTAAAGAAATCTTCTCGGTGCGCTCGATCGGCGCGCTCCAGAAGATGGCGGCGGGCGAGCCGCTCAAGGCAGACCAGAAGCTGGCACTGCGCCCGGAGGGCACGGCGAGCGTCGTGCGCGCCATCGCGCAGCACAACCTCGTGCCGCAGGGCGGGGCTCCGGCCAAGCTGTTCTACGCCGGTTCCATGTTCCGCTGCGAGCGTCCGCAGAAGGGCCGCCTGCGCGAGTTTCACCAGGTAGGCGTCGAGTGCCTCGGTGCGACCGACGCGGCAGCAGACGCCGAGATGATCATCATGTGTATGCGCTTCTTCGAGTCGCTTGGGCTGAAGCGCGACTCCATGACGCTGCTCATCAACTCGATGGGCGACGAGAACTGCCGTCCCGCCTACACGGAGCGCGTCCGCTCGTACCTCAAAGAGCACGAAGACAGCCTGTGCGAGGACTGCAGGCGGCGCATCGACGACAACCCGCTGCGCGCGTTCGATTGCAAGAACGAGTCGTGCCGCAAGGTGGTCGACGGCGCCCCGCGCTTCTCCGACAACCTGTGCGACGCGTGCCGCGAGCGCTTCGAGGCCGTCAAGGGCTACCTTGACGCCGCCGGCATCAGCTACACCGTCGACCCGCGTCTCGTGCGCGGCTTCGACTACTACACGGGCACCGTGTTCGAGGTCCAGGTCAAAGACGGCCTGGGCTCGCAAAACGCCATCGGCGGCGGTGGCCACTACGACAAGCTCATGGGCGAGATTTCCGGCAAGGACCTTTCGGGCCTCGGATTTGCCGTCGGCTTCGAGCGCGTCATGCTCGCGCTCGAGGCGGCGGGCATCGAGCTCGACCCGGGTGCGCCGCGCGGCGTCTACGTCGTGTGCGTCGACGAGTCGGTCCGCCCGACGGCATTCTCCCTCATGCAGCAGCTGCGCGACGCCGGCATCCCGGCCGACGGCGACACGCAAGGCAGATCCGTCAAGTCGCAGTTCAAGGTGGCTGGAAAGGCCAACGCGCGCGCGTGCGTCGTCGTCGGCCCCGACGAGCTTTCCTCGGGAGGCGTCACCGTCCGCGACATGGACACGCACGACGAGCAGCTCGTCGCGACCGAAGAGCTCGTCGAAAAAATTCAAGCGCTCTACTAGAGACAAATCCGTCTCGTGGTAGCAATATAGGCAAGGTCTGTTTATAGGATGGCCCGTCACAGTCTATGGCGGGCCATTATGAAGAAGGAGGGCATACAGTGCCTCAAGATTTTCTGAACGAGTACTGCATCCACACGGCGACGTGCGGCGAGCTGCGCAAGGACGACGTCGCGCGCGAGGTCGTGCTCACGGGCTGGTCGTGGCACAAG
Organism: Coriobacteriales bacterium; assembly: GCA_051876145.1. GTDB lineage: Bacteria > Actinomycetota > Coriobacteriia > Coriobacteriales > QAMH01 > CACZQA01. The sequence continues at coordinate 9,504 of JBJEHP010000059.1, forward strand.
CGCGACCACGGCGGACTCATCTTCGTCGACCTGCGCGACCGCGAGGGCTACACGCAGGTGGTCGTTGACCCGGACTGCGTCACGCCCGAGGAGTTCTCCCAGGCCGAGCACTTCGGCCGCGAGGACGTGCTCAAGATTTCCGGCAAGGTGCGCGAGCGCGGACCCGAGAGCGTCAACCCCAACATGGAGACGGGCGAGATCGAGGTCCTGGCGAGCAGCATCGAGGTGCTGAACAAGTCCGTCACCCCTCCGTTCTCCATCGAAGACGGCATCGAGACCGACGAGACCACGCGCATGAAGTGGCGCTACCTCGACCTGCGTCGCCCCGAGATGTACAAGAACATCCTGCTGCGCCACCAGGTCGCGCAGGCCATGCGCAGCGCCCTCAACAAGCGTGGCTTCCTCGAGGTCGAAACGCCGATCCTCGCCAACTCCACGCCCGAGGGCGCGCGTGACTTCCTCGTGCCGTCCCGTCCGAACCCTGGCAACTTCTACGCGCTGCCGCAAAGCCCGCAGCAGTTCAAGCAGATGCTCATGTGCGCCGGCATCGAGCGCTACTACCAGATCGCCCGCTGCTTCCGCGACGAGGACCTGCGCGCCGACCGCCAGCCCGAGTTCACCCAGGTCGACGTCGAGATGAGCTTCGTCGAAAGCGACGAGGTCATCGACATGATGGAAGACGTCATGAAAGAGGTCCTCGAGGCTGTCGGCGTCGAGCACGAGTTCCCGCTGCAGCGCATGCAGTGGAAAGAGGCCATGGATCGCTTTGGCTGCGACCGTCCGGACGTGCGCTTCGGCATGGAGCTCGTCGACATCACCGAGGCCGTCAAGGGCTGCAACTTCAAGGTCTTCACCGGCGCCATCGAGCGTGGCGGCGTCGTCAAGTGCATCAACGCCAAGGGCGCGGGCGACTGGAGCCGTGGCGACATCGAGAAGCTCGCCGACGTGGCCGCCGCCAACGGCGCGAAGGGCATGGCCTGGATCGCCTACGCGAGCGACGGCAAGGAGAAGAGCCCGATCATCAAGTTCCTGGGCGACGAGGTCCACGAGGCCATCAAGCAGGCCGCCGGCGCCGAGCCGGGCGACCTCATCTTGTTCGCCGCCGACGACTACGCCACGGTCAGCGCCGTGCTGTCCGCGCTGCGCCTGCACATGGCGGACCTGCTCGGCATCGAGCGTTCGGGCCACGCGCTTCTGTGGGTCGTCAACTTCCCCATGTTCAAATACGACGAGGAGGAGAAGAAGTACGCCGCCGAGCACCATCCGTTCACGATGCCGCGCCGCGAGGATCTCGACAAGATCGAGACCGACCCGCTCAACATCGGCAGCTACTCCTACGACCTCGTCATGGACGGCTTCGAGGCCGGCGGCGGCACGATCCGTATCCACAACGCCGAGCTGCAGCGCCGCGTGCTGCGCAGGTGCGGCCTGACCGACGAGGAGATCGACCAGAAGTTCGGCCACCTCATCAAGGCACTCGAGCACGGCGCCCCGCCCCATGGCGGCATCGCGCTTGGCCTCGACCGCGTCGTCATGCTGCTCGCCGGCAAGGACTCCATCCGCGACGTCATCGCGTTCCCCAAGACCTCCTCGGGTGCCGACCCGATGACCGGCGCGCCCTCCGAGGTCACGCGTCGCCAGCTCAAAGAGGTCTCTTTGAGCCTCGACCTGTAAGCATCGGCTGTCCCAAGCGGCCGGCGAGCCTTGTCTGAAGAGGAGCGCCGGTCGCTTTATCACGTTAAGGATTCACCATGACCATTCTCAAGATGAGCAGCACATATGCGCCCACGCTGAAGGAAGACCCGGCGGGCGCGGACATCGCGAGCCACAGGCTCCTGCTCCGCTCCGGCATGATCCGCCAGAACGGCTCGGGCACCTACACGTTTCTGCCCCTCGGCATGCGCGTGCTCAACAAGATCCAGCAGATCATCCGCGAGGAGATGAACGCCAAGGGCGCTCAGGAAATCCTCATGCCCATCCTGCAGCCCGCCGAGCTCTGGCACGAGTCGGGCCGCTGGGATGACTACGGCCCCGAGATGATGCGGCTCACCGACCGCCACGACCGCGAGATCTGCCTTGGGCCGACGCACGAGGAGCTCATCACCGACCTCGTCCGCAACGAGCTGCGCAGCTACAAGCAGCTCCCGTGCACGCTGTGGCAGATGCAGGTCAAGTTCCGCGACGAGATGCGCCCGCGTTTCGGCCTGTTCCGCACGCGCGAGTTCATCATGAAAGACGCCTACAGCTTCAACGCGACGCGCGAGAGCCTCGACGAGAGCTACCGCGACATGGAACTCGCGTACGCGCGCATCAACGAGCGTCTGGGCATCGACTACCGCATGGTCACGGCCGATTCGGGCGAGATCGGCGGAAACGAGTCCATCGAGTTCATGGCGCTCGCCGACGCCGGCGAGTCCGATCTGGTCTACTGCGACTGCGGCTTCGCGGCCGATACCGAGGCTGCCGAGTGCGGCGTCGTCATGGCTCCCGCGCAGGAGCGCGCGCTCGAGAAGATCGCCACGCCGGGCGTGCACACCATCGAAGAGCTCGCGACGTTCCTCGACGTGCCGGAAAACGCGACGGTCAAGGCGCTTTCGGGCAAGGGTGCCGATGGCAAGGTCTACGTCATGTTCATTCCGGGCGACCACGAGCTCAACGACATCAAGGCCGGCAAGGCCGTCGCGGGCTGGAAGCTGCTCACGGACGACGAGATGGTCGCGGCGGGCCTGCACAAGGGCTCCATGGGACCGGTCGACCTGCCCGAGGGGGTCGGCTGCGTGTGCGACTCCTCGCTCAGGGACGTGCACGCCTGGGCAGTCGGCGCGAACGAGGACGGCTTCCACTTCCTGGGCGCCGAGCCCGGCCGCGACTTCGAGCCCACGCTGTGGGCGGACCTCGTCATGGCAAAGCCCGACGACCTGTGCCCCGTGTGCGGCAAGAAGCTCAAGGGCGCGCGCGGCATCGAGGTCTCGCAGGTCTTCAAGCTGGGCACCAAGTACTCCGAGGCCATGGGCGCCACCTTCATGGACGAAGACGGCAAGGAGAAGCCCTTCATCATGGGCTGCTACGGCATCGGCGTCACGCGTTCTATGGCAGCCGTCATCGAGCAGCGCAACGACGACAACGGCATGTTCTGGCCGGTCAGCATTGCCCCTGCAGAGGTTATCGTCGTCCCGCTCAGCGTGGGCGACGAGCTCGTCGACCCGCTGGCACGTGACATCGCCGCCAAGCTCGATGCGGCGGGCATCGAGGTCATGCTGGACGACCGCGACGAGCGCGCCGGCGTCAAGTTCGCAGACGCCGACCTCATCGGCTGGCCGTACCAGGTCGTCATCGGCAAGCGCGGGGCAAAAAACGGCGTCGTCGAGCTCAAGGACCGCAGCACGGGCGAGAAGCGCGAGGTCTCCGTCGAAGACATCGTAGACGAGGTCGTGCGCGTTGTGGCAGATGCCAAATCTGCACTCGAGGCAAAGACCACCGATATCGCCTAGGAGCGTGTCGTTTCGTTCAC
>JBJEHP010000060.1:0-3483 GCA_051876145.1 Coriobacteriales bacterium
GATTCCATAAAGCTCCTCCAGGAGGTCGGAGCGTTCGTGCGCGCGAAGGGCTTTTCCATTGACGACATCGACTCGGTCATCATGATACAGGCGCCCAAGATGTCACCGTATCGCGAGCAGATGCGCGCGAACATCGCACGCGCCCTCGACATTCCCGTCGAGAGCGTCGGAGTGAAGGCGACCACGACCGAGCACCTCGGCTACGAGGGCAGGGGCGAGGGCGTGAGCGCCCAGGCCGTCGCGCTTCTTTCCTGTTAAGATACCGACCAGCCAAAACACGAGTTGCAACGCGGCGCTTTTGCGCCGCATGACGATATGCACCAAGGAGCAGGCATGCAGATTTTCAACACGCAGACGCGCCGCAAAGAGGAGTTCAAGCCCCGCGAAGAGGGAAAGGTCGCGATGTATGCGTGTGGCCCGACCGTCTACAACTACATTCACATCGGCAACGCGCGCACGTTTCTCACCTTCGACGTCGTGCGCCGCTACTTCGCGTTTCGCGGCTACGAGGTGACGTTTGTCCAAAACATCACCGACGTCGACGACAAGATCATCAAGCGCGCCAACGAGGAGGGCAAGACGCCCGCCCAAATCGCGGCGTTCTACACCGACGCCTTCATCGACGCCATGCACCGCTTCGGGGTCATGGACCCCGACGTGCGCCCGCGCGCCACACAGGAGATCCCCGAGATGATTGCGCTCATCGAGCGCCTCATCGAGCGCGGGCATGCCTACCAGGTCGACGGCGACGTCTACTTCTCGGTCCGCTCGTTCGCGCACTACGGCAAGCTGTCGGGCCGCAACATCGACGACCTGCGCAGCGGCGCGCGCGTCGACGTCGACGACCGCAAGAAAGACCCGCTTGACTTCGCGCTGTGGAAGGCGGCAAAGCCCGGAGAGCCGCACTGGTCCTCGCCGTGGGGCGAAGGGCGCCCCGGCTGGCACCTCGAATGCTCCGCAATGTCCGAGAAGTACCTCGGCCTGCCGCTCGACATCCACGGCGGCGGCTCCGACCTCGTCTTCCCGCACCACGAAAACGAGGTGGCGCAATCCGAGGCGGCCTATGACACCACGTTCGCCCATTACTGGATGCACGGCGGCATGCTCAACATCAACTCGGAGAAGATGTCGAAGAGCCTGGGCAACTTCCTGCTGCTCACTGACGTGCTCGACCGTTGCAACCCCATGGCGCTGCGCCTGCTCATGCTGCAGATCCACTACCGCTCGCCGCTCGACTTCTCCGACGAGCGCCTCGCCGATGCGGGCACGTCCTACGAGCGCATCTGCACGGCGCACCGCAACCTCGTCTGGGCAGCTGACCACGCGGCAGATGCCGATGGCGTCGACTCCGCCGAGCTTGCGCGCGTCACGCGCGAGACCGAGGAGAAGTTCGTCGAGGCAATGGACGACGACTTCAACACCGCAGGCGCCCTGGGTGCGATCTTCACGCTCGTCTCGCACGCCAACGCGTTTCTGGAAGACAACCCCGCACTCAGCGCAGGTGCCCGCGACGACGTGCGCGCTGCCGCGCAGATGCTCGAGAAGCTCCTCGGGGTGCTCGGCATCCAGCTCGCGCAAGAGCAGCAGGAGTGGCCGAGCGAGGTGTGCACGCTCGCGCGCGAGGTCGCTTCCTACGAGGGGGCAGACCCCCACGAGGCGGTCGAGCTTTTGCTCGAGGCACGCGCGCAGGCGCGCAAGGAGAAGAACTGGGCCGTCGCCGATCAGGTGCGCGATGGCCTGAAGGCCCTCGGCTTCACCATCGAGGACACGGCAAACGGGGCGCGGGTCATCTATGGCGAGTGAGTACCTGGAAGGGCGCCACGCGCTCGAGGAGGCGCTCGACTCGGGAGCGCCCGTGCAGACGATCTACGCCACCGATGCGCTGCTTTCCGACAAGCGCTTCGCCCGGACCATCAAGCGCGCGCAGCGCATGGGCGTGCCCATCGAGCGCGCCAGTCAGGCGCAGCTCGACGAGCGCTCGTCGCACGGCGCTCACCAGGGTGTCATCGCGCGGCTCGCGCCGTTTTCCTACTGCGGCGTTTCCGACCTGGTCGCGCGCGCCCAGGGCAAGAAGAACTCCCTGATCGTGGCGGCAGACCACATCACCGACGCGGGCAACTTCGGCGCGATTGTCAGAAGCGCGGAGGTCGTCGGCGCCGATGGCGTGCTGATTCCCAACAAGCGCGCCGCGCGCGTCACGACGGCAACGTACAAGACGTCCGCGGGGGCGGTGTCGCATCTGCCGATCGCGATGGAGGCCAATCTCGCCAACGCCCTCAACTCCCTCAAGGCCGAAGGCTACTGGGTCGTCGGGGCAAGCGAGCATGCGGAGTCTGTCCTGTGGGATGCGCCCATGAGCGGGCGCATCGTCTTGGTCATGGGCTCCGAGGGCAAGGGGCTGTCGCAGCTCACGCTCAAGACCTGCGACCTGCTCGTCAAGCTCCCGCAAGTCGGCAAGGTCGAGTCGCTCAACGTCGCCCAGGCGACAACCGCACTGTGCTACGAATGGATGAGACAATGCAGCGTCGAAAAGTCCTGATCGTCGACGGCTACAACGTCATCCGCAACAACGAGCGCTACGCGAGCACCCAGAAGGACTATGCGAGCGGCGAGGGCTGGAACGATGCGCGCGATGCGCTCGTCAACGACGCGGCCTACCTGGCGCAAGACCGCTACGAGCGCTGCACCGTCGTGTTCGACGCGGCGGGCAACGCCGCTTCAAGTGGCAAGCCGGTCAGAAAGGCGGGCATCGACGTCGTGTTCTCGCCACATGGCGTGAGCGCGGACTCGGTCATCGAGCGCCTTGCGCACGAAGCGCGCGAGCAGGGTTTCGAGGTCGTCGTCGTATCCTCGGACTTCGCCATCCAGTCAACCGTCTACGGCGGGGGAGTCACGCGCATGTCGGCGGCGGGCTTCGCTTCGGACAGCAGCCATTCCGAGCAGGACTGGCGCAACGAGGCCAAACAGCCCTCGCACGTCAAGAACACGGTGGCCGAGCGCATCGACCCCGAGGTGGCAAAAAAGCTCGAGCGATTTGTCCGCGGCCAGCAAAGCCTGTGATAAACTTCCTTGCGCGACAAGCCAGCGTGGCGCAACGGTAGCGCGGTGGTTTTGTAAACCATATGTTGCAGGTTCGATTCCTGTCGCTGGCTCCAGTCGCGTACTTGGGAGTCTCCGATATGGCGAGAACAGACATGTGGATACACCCGGATGCGTGTATAGAGCGTTTTTTCGTTGACATTACGGAAGTTGCGCGGTAATATTCTCGACCGCCGCGCGACGATTGAAAAAGCGCGAGCACGCAGCTTGAAAAGCGTATACAGTTAGTGAGTTTCAAACTTGGGCGTGTGCCGGAGCGGTTAATCGGGACGGGCTGTAAACCCGTTGGCTTTGCCTACCATGGTTCGAATCCATGCGCGCCCACCATTTGCCTGTGTAGCTCAGGGGTAGAGCACTTCCTTGGTAAGGAAGAGGCCATCGGTT
>JBJEHP010000061.1:0-3480 GCA_051876145.1 Coriobacteriales bacterium
CCGTCGATGCAGACAACGACCGCTTCTACACGGTGCCGGGGCTCCTGTGCGAGAGAATGGATGACGGCTCCTCGCGTATCGTTTTGTACACGGGCGAGGTCGCGAGCCTGAGAATACCCGATGACGTCACCGAGATCGCGTCGTACGCGTTCAACGGCACGCGCCTGCTCAACGAGCTGTTCATCAGCACGCACGTGTCCAAGATCAGCATGTGCGGCCTCACGGTCGACTGTGTGATCGAGCACCTGCACATCGATCTCGAAGAGCCCGTCGAAGGGCATGACAGCTTCGATCTGCATTTCCCCGACACCACGCGTGCGGCGATGGAGGTTTCCGTCGCGCTCGGCTCTGCCTATCACCTGAACCTCCCCGAGATTCTGCGCCACTACGACAACACGATCGTCAACACCTACGACATCGGCACGAACACGCTCAGCGAGAACCTCGAGCTCTACCGGCAGGCACAGCTCATCATCGAGCGTCTGAAAGACCCGATTTACATGACCGACTCGAACAAGAGCATGTGCGATGCGTTCATGGAGCGTGAGGCGTGCGCCATCTGCGTCGATGCGGCGCGCCACGACGACCGCGCGATGATCGACGACCTGGTCGCGCTGGGCTATCTGACCGGCGACAACATCATGCAGGCAATCGAGGCGGTCGGCAGGCTGCAGGACGCGGCGATGACCGGCTACCTGCTCGAGATAAAACGCCAGCACTTCGGTATTGGCTCTCTAGACTTCGACCTGTAGGAGGTGAACATGCCTTCGGTACCCGAAATACGAGACACCAAGCTCAGACGCCGCAAAGAAGAGGACGTCTTGGGCAAGGACATCATCGACGAGCTTCGCGTGCAGCTGATGCTCAAGTTCAGGTTCCTCGACCTCGCGCTGTGGAGGATGGACCTGGTCCCGCTGCGCGCAGGCGCACGCTACCCGATGGCAACGGACGCGAGTGAGATTATCTACGACCCACCGCGCGTCATCGCGCGCTACCGCGAGTCGTTCGACGAGTCGGTGCGCGACTACCTGCACATGATATTGCACTGCGTGTTCAGGCACCCGTTCGACAAGAGCCACAAGAACAAGGAAGCGTGGTGGCTCACGTGCGATATGGTCGTCGAGAGCGTCGCGATGGACATGTGCGGCGACCGCTTCACGAGCGCAGACGACGATGCCCGTAAACTGGCATTGAGCGAGATCAGGATGCTCGCAGGCAGCATGGCGCCGGGCAAGGTCTACAAGCTGTTGCTCGAGGCGGTGCTCGCGCCCGAGGGACAGGCATTCCGCGGCATCACCACGGACAAGATCAACGAGTGGCACGCGCTGTTCGAGCGCGACAACCACGAGGCCTGGCCCGCCAACGCCGACCCGAGCGAGAAAAGCGACCAGACCGAGCCGGGCTCAACGGAGGAGATCTCGCAAAACGACGAGAACCCCGACGAGGGAACCCAGGACAAGTTCCTCGACACGAGCGGCGGCGAGAACTCCGACCAAAGCGACAACGACGACCAAGACCAAGAGCAGCAGACCATGCAGGCGATGCTCGACCAGGACGCGGACGACTCGCAAGACGACTCCGACGATGCGGACAACGACCCCTCCGACGATTCGCAGGACGACGGGCACGATGGAAGCGACGAGGTAGGCGATCAGTCCGACCAGGGCGGCAAAGACGAGACGATGGACACCGACGAAGACAACACTTCCGGTGACGACGAGCTCGACGACCGCGGCAAGGACAACCAGACGGATCAAAGCGAGCAGGACTGGAAAGACATCTCCGAGCAGATCGAGATGAACCTTCAGACGTTCTCGAGCGAGTGGGGAGACCAGGCGGGCAGCCTGATCGCCAACCTGCACATCGCCAACCGCAAGGTGGTCGATTACTCCGAGTTCCTGCGCAAGTTCATGACGCTGTCGGAGGAGATGAAGATCAACCAGGACGAGTTCGACTACATCTACTACACGTACGGTCTGGACGTCTACGGCAACACGCCGCTCATCGAGCCGCTCGAGTACATGGAGACGCATCGCGTCCGCGAGTTCGTCATCGCGATCGACACGTCCGAATCCGTGAGCGGCCCGCTCGTGCGCAAGTTCCTCGAGCACACGTTCCAGATCCTCAAAGAGTCGCAGGACTACACGCGCGATGTGAACGTCCACGTGATTCAGTGCGACGCGAAGGTGCAGGCGGACACCAAGATCACCGATCTGCGCGATGTCGACAAGCTCATGGAGGGCTTCTACATCCGCGGCTTCGGCGGCACGGATTTCCGCCCCGTGTTCGACTACGTCGACTCGCTTAAGAAGCGCGGCGAGCTGAAGGACCTCAAGGGGCTCATCTACTTTACCGACGGCTACGGGCAATTCCCCGAGAAGATGCCCGAGTACGAGACCGCGTTTGTGTTCCTCGACGAAGGCGAGCGCGAGACGCCCAAGGTCCCGCCCTGGGCGATGAAGGTCCTCATCGACGAAGACGGCATCAACAAGTTCAAGACGACCATCGTCAAGTGAGCTACAAGTCACAGGAAGGGACTTGCGATATGAACATTCAAGCGGCTAAAGACCAGGTAAAAGACACGGTAGAGGCGTACCTCGCTAAAGACGAGGCGGGCATGTACGTTATCGACCCCGTCCACCAGCGCCCCGTGTTCCTCGTGGGCGCGCCCGGCATCGGCAAGACGGCCATCATGAGCCAGGTCGCGCGCGAGCTGGGCATCGGCATGGTGTCCTACTCCATGACGCATCACACGCGCCAAAGCGCGCTCGGCCTGCCGAGCATCGAGGAGAAGGAGTTCGACGGGCACGCGTACAAGGCCTCCGAGTACACCATGTCCGAGATCGTCGCGGCCATCTACGACTACATGAACAACACGGGGCTTCGCCAGGGCATCCTGTTCCTCGACGAGATCAACTGCGTGTCCGAGACGCTGTATCCCTCGATGCTGCAGTTCCTGCAGTTCAAGACCTTCGGCAAGCACAAGGTTCCCGATGACTGGGTGATCGTGTGCGCTGGCAACCCGCCCGAGTACAACCGCTCCGTCCACGAGTTCGACATCGTCACGCTCGACCGCCTGCGCGAGATCGACGTCGAGCCCGATTACGGCGTCTGGAAGAACTACGCCAAGGAGCAGGGGCTGCACCCGGCGGTCACGACCTTCCTCGAGGCGAAGAACGACTGCTTCTACAAGGTGGAGTCCAAGCCGGGCGGCGGCAAGTCCTTCGTGACGGCGCGCGGCTGGGAAGACCTGGCCGACATCATCGCCACCTACGAGCAGCTGGGCAAGCCGGTCAACCGCGACCTGTTTGCGCAGTTCCTCAAAGACGAGGACATCGCGGACCAGTTTGCCGTGTACTACACGCTGTTCGAGAAGTACCGCTCCGACTACCAGGTGGGAAAGATCCTGTCGGGCTACGCGACCGACGCCATCAGGAAACGCGCGAAGGAGGCCGAGTTCGACGAGCGCGTCGCGCTGCT
>JBJEHP010000062.1:0-3476 GCA_051876145.1 Coriobacteriales bacterium
AGGCGACAGCTATCTCGTGGAAGACGTCGCCCGGCATTCCGAGACGGGCGAGGAGTTCGTCGTCTACAGCAAGCTCTACGGCGATGGCTCGCTGTGGATCCGCCCCAAGGAGATGTTCCTGAGCGAGGTCGACCACAAGAAGTACCCCGACGTTGCGCAGAAGTACCGTTTCGAGCTCCAGGAAATCCCGAGCGTCGCGTCTCACGAAGACTGACGTTGTATCCACAACGCCCTTTTCGCCCTCGCGGCGGTAGCATGCGTGCGAAAGGAAGTGAGGGCAATGAACATCCAGATCAAACGCGTCTACGATGAGCCGGAGGCGTCGGACGGCATGCGCATCCTCGTCGACCGGCTCTGGCCACGCGGCATCAAGAAGGAGTCGCTCCAACTCGACGACTGGGCCAAGGTCCTGGCGCCTTCGACGGAGGCGCGCAAGGCGTTTGCCCACAAGGCGGAAAACTTCGGGGAGTTCAAAGGGCGCTATGTGTCCGAGCTGGACCAGAGCGCGGAGGCGCACGAATATGCCCGCTCGCTTGCATCATCCAGCCCCCGTACCGTGACCCTGCTCTACGCTGCCAAGGACCCGCAGGTAAACCATGCAATCGTGCTGAAGGGCTGGCTGGAGCGCCAGGTCGGCGACGCGGCGAGCTCCCGCTAGCGCCGCTCTCCCGGCTGCTGCGGCAGGCAGCCCAGCAGCTCGAGCGAGTTCTCGAGCACCTGCATGGCTACCGGGTGCCCAACTGCCTTCTCCACCTCGCGCACGTCCTGCTCCAGCAGCTCGGCGAGTCGTGCCACGCAAAAGCGCCCGTCGCCTTGTTCTGGGCAATCGCTTTCGAAGAGCATGCGGTCGGCGGGAACGAGCTTGGCGTATTCGCGGCCGCGTCCTGTCGCGATGCCCCTCGGGTTGATCGAAAACCAGCATCCCGCTTCGCGCGCCCGCAGCAGCTGCGGGTTCGACCCCGAGAACCAGTGGAAGATGCACGCGCAGGATTCGAGGCAGCCCGTCTTCTCGAGCACGTCGAGTGCCTCGTCTGCCGCGCGCACGGCATGGACCGAGAGCGGCTTTCTGACCCGAGCTGCCCGCGCCGACGCATCGGCTGCAGCGCAGACGCGCTCGAAGACGGCAAGCTGCCGCCCGTGCGATTCTGCCGGCGTGTGCCTGTCGGCAAAGTCGAGTCCCACCTCGCCGAATGCCGCAGCGCCCGGCGCCAGCTCCTCGAAGCGCCCGAGCTGCTCGTCGGTGATGTCTCCAGCGGCGACTCTCCACGGGTGCGCGCCCAGCGCCGCAACCGCAAACGGCGCTCGCGTCTCGTTCAGCGCCCGAAGCGTCTTCGCGTAGCCGTCGATATCGCAGGTGACGGCAAGCGCGCCGGTTCGTGCTGCTGCCGCCTCTCGCAGAAACGCCTCGGGGTCATCCAAAAACTCCAGGTGAAAGTGCATGTCGACAAAAGTCGGCGCTTCGTCTGCCGCTGTGCCGCATTCGTGTGCCATGGTGCCCGCCTACCAGGCTCGAAATGGGTCGAGCTCGTTTCTGATTCCGAGCAGGCCGCAGATGACGCGCCCGGCGATCGTGTAGCCCATCATCGCGGGCATGTAGCTCATCGTCCCCAGCAGGACACCGCGGTTGGCTGGCCTGCCGTCGGCGAGCAGCTCGGCATCTGCAGGGGGCGCAAAGTGCAACGGCGTCTCGTCGGAGAAGACCACCTCGAGCTTCTCGATGCCGCGTTTGCGGCACTCCTTGCGGATTGTGCGCGCGATAGGGTCGGCATAGGTCTCCGAGATGTCGGCGATGTGCAGGCGCGTCGGGTCGAGCTTGTTGCCCGCGCCCATGGAGCTGATGAGCCGATGGTCGGTCTCTTGCGCCCACAGCGCGATGCGCAGCTTCTGAGAGATCGTGTCGATGGCATCGACGGTCCAATCTGGGTCGGGCAGCGCCGCCATCTGCTCGTCGATGCGGTCCTTGTCGAGGAAGGCGCGCAGGGCGTCTACCTCGCAGTCGGGGTTGACGTCGAGCACCATCTCGCGCATGACCTCGGCCTTTGGCCGTCTGAGCGTCGAGCGGCGTGCGACTGCCTGCCGGTTGATGTTGCTCGGCGTCACGCAGTCACGGTCGACCAGCACGAGGTGCCCCACGCCGCCGCGCGCGAGGGCCATCGCGCAGTTTGAGCCGACGCCTCCCAGCCCCAAGACGGTTACCGTCGAGTCGGCGAGCCGCTCTATGCCCTCATCGCCCAGAATGAGCCTGAGACGGTCGAACATGCCCTCGTCCTGCTCTTCCGGCGTGTCGCCGGTAAGCTCGGCCTTTTCCTGCATTGCAGCCTCTTCCTTCTCGTGTCTGGCTTCTCGTGTCTGGCTTGCCCCGCGCATTGTCGGGCGCGTGCCGTCTTTCGCCCACAATGCTCCGAACGCGCACCGCCCGAAAAGTATATCGATTGTCGGGTGTTTTGCGATGCGCACGCACTCGATGCGCTCCATCCGCGCGCGAATGCTTTATTCTTACCAAAGCTTCAATAGATTCGACGTCTGAAAGGTTCAGTCCATGCTTGTCAACGCAACGAACATGCTCCAGGCGGCCCAGCGCGGCCATTACGCGCTCGGCGCCTTCAACACGAACAACCTCGAATGGGCGGCGTCCATCCTCGACGCTGCGGAGGAGCTTCAGTCACCGGTGATCATCCAGTGCACGAGCGGCGCTGCCAAGTGGCAGGTCAGCTTCAAGGTCGTCGCCGACCTGGTACGCGACTTGGTCGAGGCCAAGAACATCACGGTCCCCGTCGCGCTGCACCTCGACCATGGCTCCTACGAGGACGTGTTCAAGTGCATCGACGCCGGCTTCACCTCCGTCATGTACGACGGCTCGCACGAGGCGGACTTCAAGACCAATCTCGAGCGCACCGCCGAGGTCGTGCGCGTCGCCCATGCCAAGGGCATCTCCGTCGAGGCAGAAGTCGGCGGCATCGGCGGCACGGAGGACGGCGTCACCGCGAAAGGCGAGCTCGCCGACCCCGAGCAGTGCGCGCAGATCGCCGAGCTCGGTGTGGACTTTCTCGCTTGCGGCATCGGCAACATCCACGGCATCTATCCCGACAACTGGGAGGGACTGTCGTTTGACCGCCTCGAGGCCATCAAGGCAAAGACCGGCGACCTGCCGCTCGTCCTGCATGGTGGCACGGGCATTCCCGAAGAGCAGATCAAGAAGGCCATCAACCTGGGCATCTGCAAGATTAACGTCAACACCGACCTGCAGCTCGTGTTTGCTGCGGCAGTGCGCGACTACATCGAGCAGGGCAAGGACAAGATCGGCAAGGGCTACGACCCGCGCAAGCTGCTCAAGCCCGGACGCGAGGCCATGGTCGAGCGCACCAAGGAGCTCATGGTCCGCTTCGGCTCCGACGGCAAGGGCTGGGCGTAGGCGTCAAAAAAACTGCGGATAGACTACAAATCTAGTAGAGATTGAGTTCGTGTAGGCGTATGCT
>JBJEHP010000063.1:0-3471 GCA_051876145.1 Coriobacteriales bacterium
GAAGCCGCGCAGGCCGATGTCGAGGATGAGGCCGCCCTTGACGACTTCGATGACGTCGCCCTCGACGTTCTCGCCGTTGTTGAACTTCTCCTCGACGCTGATCCAGGCACGCTCGTACTCGGCGCGCTTCTTGGAGAGGATCAGACGGCCGTCCTTGTCCTCCTTCTGGAGAACGAGAGCCTCGATGGAGTCGCCCAGCTTGACGACCTCGGAGGGGTCGACGTCCTTGCGGATGGAGAGCTCGCGGACGGGGATGACGCCTTCGGACTTGAACCCGATGTCGAGCAGAACCTCGTCGCGGTCGATCTTGACGATGGTGCCGGTGACGAGATCGCCCTCGTCAAACGGGTTGATGGTGCCATCGATCAGCTGGTTGAGTTCCTCGTCGGAAGGAACGTCGGTCATGTCGATGACGGAAGGATTCTTGATTTCGCTCAAGAGGTCCCCTTTCTTTGGGACCCGCGCGAATAAGTAGTCGTAGTAATACTTATACTCGAGGGCCAATAGATGCATCACGGTGCGGCCTATTCCGCACACGGTAAGACATTGTACATGAATCCCCCTCGATGCCTGCGGCGAGATTTGTGGATTTTGGCCCGATTCTCTGCCCCGCACCCGCGCAGAGCAAACGGCCGCGTCCGAGCGTGTTGCCCAGACGCGGCCGCCACCGTCTTGATCGTTATCGAGGAGCCTACAGCGCGCTGTCGCCGCGCTCTCCCGTGCGGATCCTCACGGCCTCCTCGACCGGCGAGACGAAGATCTTGCCATCGCCCACCTGGCCGGTCCTGCAGGTCTTGCACACGAGGTCGATGACGTCTTCCACCATATCGTCGCTCACCACGAACTCGCACTTGATCTTGGGCAAGATGTTCATGATGACCTCGTTGCCGCGGAAGTACTCCTTCCATCCCGACTGGTTGCCGCAGCCGTGGACCGAGCTGACGGTCATGCCGCCGATCTGGCTCGCGAGAACCGCGTCTTTCAAAGGCTCGAGAAAATCAGGACGGATAATTGCCTGTACTCGTTTCATAGTCGCCCCTCCTAGTCCATGCCGTCAAACGCAGGATACGCGTCTTCGCCGTGTACCGCGATGTCCATGCCGCGTGCCTCTTCCTCTTCGCTCACGCGCAGGCTGCCATGGAAGCAGGCCTTGACGATGAGGCCGATGACGAGCGTCGCGACGGCCACGAAGACGATCGTGATGAGGATGCCGGAAATCTGGCTGAGCAGCAGGCTCGGGTCGCCGGTGTAGAGCAGTCCGCCGTAGTCAGTCCACGACAGGCTCGGCACGCAGAAGATGCCCGTGAGGATGCCGCCGACGATGCCACCGATGCCGTGGCAGCCAAACGCATCGAGCGCGTCGTCGTAACCGAGCTTTGCCTTGAGCTTGGCGATGGCGAAGTAGCAGATGGGGCTCACGATGAGGCCCATGACGAGCGCTGCCCAGGGCTCGACAAAGCCCGCAGCCGGGGTGATGACGACCAGGCCGGCGACCAGGCCGGTGACAGCGCCGACGAGCGTGGAGTGCTTGGTCGAGATCTTGTCGACGATCATCCAGGAGATCATTGCGGCGCCGGAAGCGACGAGCGTGTTGACCATGGCGAGCGCGGCTACACCGTCATCGATCGCCAGCGCAGATCCGCCGTTGAAGCCCATCCAGCCGAACCACAGCAGCGCGGCACCGACAGCGGCGAGTGGCGTGTTGTGAGCGCGGTAGTTGGCGTTGCCGTAGCCGCGGCGCTTGCCGCAGAGCAGCGCGAGCACAAGACCGGTAACACCAGAGGAGATGTGGACGACGTCGCCGCCGGCAAAGTCGAGCGCGCCGATCGTGCCGCCGATGAGGCCGCCGCCCCAGACCATGTGCGCGAGCGGGCCGTAGACGACGATAACCCACACGGAGAGGATTGCCGCGATGGCACCGAACTTGATACGGCCAGAGACGGAGCCGACGATGATGCCGACCGTGATGCAGCAAAACGCGCCCTGGAACAGCACGAACGCCATATCGGGAAGCCCCTCGACGCGGGTCTCGATTGCAGCGGTCATATCAGTGCCCGCCAAGAACAACTGATCGAAACCGCCAATGATCTGACCGATGAAATCGCCCGAGTCGGTTGGGAACTGATACCCGAAGGCAATCGAATATCCCAAGATGACCCAGATCACCGAGCAGACCCCGATTGCGAGAAACGCCATGATGATCGTGTTGCCGACGTTTTTCTTACGCGACAGACCGCCGTAGAAAAACGCCACGCCGGGTGTCATGAACAGCACCATCGACGCGCAGATGAGAATGAAGACCGTCAATGCAGTATCCATGCGCATCCTCCTTGATATGCGTAACGAATAGGACGGTCTCTATTCTTGACCTGGGGATGGAGGCGCAGGTTAAGCACGTGTTACAAACGATTAAGCCTTTGTTTCGAGAATATTTTCATTTTGTTTCGGCGCCCGTATCACAGTCAATTAGCTCGCGTTTCAGGCGATTTCGCTCCCGCTGAGGGGAACAATGCCTTGAAACGCGAGCTAACTTCTAGTGAGCAATCGCCCAGTTGGGGCCGGTCTGGATATCGGCGGTGAGCGGGACCGAGAGCTCGACGACGTTGTCCATGACGTCTCCCACGAGCTCGGTCAGGCGCTCGACCTCGTCGTTGGGGCACTCGAAGTCGAGTTCATCGTGCACCTGGATGACCATGCGGGACTTGAGCCCCTCGGCGCGCAGGCGCTGCTCGACGCGGATCATCGCGAGCTTGATGATGTCGGCAGCACTCCCCTGCATGGGATGGTTCATCGCCGTGCGCTCGCCAAAGTGGCGCATGTTGACGTTGGAGGAATTGAGCTCGGGGATATGGCGCTTGCGCCCGAACATCGTGACGGCATACCCCGTCTCGTGCGCCTCGGCGACCGTGCGGTCCAGGTACTCGCGCACGCCCGGGTACGCACGGTAGTAGCGGTCGATCATCTCCTGCGCCTCGGCCATGGGAATATGCAGCGACTGCCCGAGCCCGAAGGCCTGCTGGCCGTAGACGATGCCGAAGTTGACGGCCTTCGCGTGGCTGCGCATCTCGGGGGTTACCTCTTCGACCGGCACGCCGAACACGCGCGCGGCGGTCTGGGCATGGAAATCCTCGCCGCTTCTGAATGCAGCGATGAGCCCCTCGTCTCCCGAGAGATGCGCGAGGAGGCGCAGCTCGATCTGCGAGTAGTCGGCGCTCAGGAACACGCCGTTTTCCGGTGCGACGAACGCCGTGCGGATACGGCGTCCGAGCTCGGTGCGCACGGGGATGTTCTGCAGGTTGGGGTTCGAGCTCGACAGGCGGCCCGTCGTGGTGACCGTCTGGTTGAAGCTCGTGTGGATCCTGCCATCGTTGACGTTGATGAGCTGCGGTAGGGCGTCGAGGTACGTCGACTTGAGCTTGGCCAGCTCGCGGTACTCGATGACCTTGGCGGGAACGGGATGGTCGTCTTTCA
>JBJEHP010000064.1:0-3448 GCA_051876145.1 Coriobacteriales bacterium
CCCAAGAGCGTTCCGTTCTTTACGGACTACCGTGACATGTTCGACAAGATGGGCGAACTGCCGCTGCCCACGGTCATCCTGCTCGGCATCTCGGGCTTCGTCAGCACCTATTGGCTGCAGCTCATCGTGGCGATCATAGCCATCGTCTTGCTGTGGATGTTCCTGTCGCGCGTGCCCGCCGTCAGGCTGCAGATCGACCGGATCAGGCTCAAGCTCCCGGTTGTGGGCAAGCAGAACCGCACGGTGGCCACGGCGCGATTTGCGCGCACGTTCTCGTCGCTGTACAACTCGGGCATCAACGCGATCACCGCGCTCGAGATTGCGAGCAACACCATCGGCAACACCTACATTCAAAGCCAGTTCGGCGACGTCATCGACATGGTGCGCACCGGGCACACCCTGTCCGAGGCGTTTGGCACCGTGGACGGCTTCATCAGCAAGTTCGTGGCCAGCGTGCGCGTGGGCGAGGAATCGGGCAGCCTCGAGGACATGCTCACCTCCACCGCCGACACGCTCGACTTCGAGGCCGAGCAGGCCATGCAGCGCATGGTCGGTTACCTCGAGCCCGCGATGATCGTGCTCATGGCAATCATCGTCGGGTTCGTCATCATCGCCGTAATCGTGCCCATCTACAACTCGTACTCGACCATCGGCGCTGGGACGACCAGCTACTAGCATCACGAAGGGATTGTTATGCTCGTCGCATATCTGCAGGACACATCGCTGAGCGTCGTGGTCGGCACGCCCGGGACCCCCGCGGCTATCGACGGCTGCTACCGCCTCGATGGCCTTCGTGGCATCGTCCGCGACGGCGTCATCATCGACCCGGAGGCGTTCAGATCGCTCGTCGAGCCGTTCTGGAAAGAGCACCAGCTCGAGACCAAGCGCGTCAAGGTCGTCGTGACCAAGCGCATCGGCGTGCGCACCACCGAGGCCCCCGTGTTCAAGAAGGAGCGCGATCTGCGCGCGTACATGCAGCGCGAGGTCCAGACGCAGTCGCGCTTTTCCGACCCGTGCTACGCGTACCGCACCATCTCGACCGACGCGTCCACCAACACCGCGCGCATGCTCATCACGACGGCGGACAAGTCGCTGGTCGAGCGCATCATCGCCACGTTCAAGCAGATCGGCGTCGAGGTCTCCGCGATTGCCACCCCCTACACCTCCGTCATCGCCTTCACCGAGAACATGCGCGGCGACCATACCGACGACACCGTCTTGTTCCTGACGTCGGGGCATGACCATTCGGTGGCCGTGCTGTTCAAGGAGGGGCTGTACCGTTACTCGTCCGAGCAGCACCTGTTCACCGATTACGGCACGCCGGATTTTGGCGGCGAGCTTCTGCGCAGCGTCACCGGCATCGAGCAGTTCATCCAGGCAGACCACATCTCCGAGCGCATCGACCTGATCTGCCTGCTCGGCCTGACCGGGCCCGCCTCCGACGTCGTCGAGGCCGCCATCCGCTCCTACGACCCGACGCTCAAGATAGCCGAGATCCGCGAAGACGAGGTCTTTACCGCGGCCCAACCCCTCACCAGCGACGACGCCGTCGGCATCCTGCCCGCTATTCTGGGGCTGGGCGCCTTTGACGACGGCACCGGGCTCGTCGACTCGTACAAGACCATCACCGGCACCGGCATGACCACGAGCGACAAAGGCGACCTCATCGGGGCACTCAAGGTCCCCGTCATCTGCGCGCTCGTCTGCCTCGTCATCATGGGAGGCTTGCTCGCGTGGAACGCCGCGACTGGCGGCCAAGCCGATTCCATCCGCACCTCGCTCATGACGCCCGACACGCTCAAGCAGATTTCAGCCTACAACGCCGCCAAGTCCGATAACGACCTGGCAGCCGCCACGCAGGATTCCGCCACGCGCCTCGCGGACGTGCAGCAGAGCTACCCCGTGCCCGGCTCGCAGCTCGAGGCGGCCATCGACGAGTGCGCGAGCGGCCTTGTCACCTGGACGCCGTACGGCTACAGCGAGACCACCGGCCAGTACGTGATCCAGGCGACGGCCAGCAACAACGACAACATCTCCACGTTCGTCGAGCGCCTCGGCGCGAAGGCGAGCGAGTCAAAGACCTTCACCGTTGCAAACAGCGGCTACGCCTACCAGGAGACCACCACCTCGACTCCGGGGAAGACGCAGGGCGACTGGACGCTGTACGTCACGCTCTCGCTCGAGGAAGGGGAGGGACGCTAGATGAAAGTCGAGACCAAGCTCACCGCCCGCGACCTCAAGCTCATCAAGTACGTCATCTCGATCCTGGTCGTTTTCATCTTGTTCTGGGTGGGCATCCGCCCGCTGTGGGAGACGCACCAGCAGCTTGCCGACGAGCTCGCCACCCAGCAGGGCCGCGAGCAGCAGGCAAGCGACGCGAGCCTGACGCAAGACCTCGTCGACGACACGGCGCAGATCCGCGCGGAACTTGCCTCCGGGGCGCTCAAGGGCTTCAGTACCACGGATGATGCGGCGAGCATCACCAACCTGATGACCACGATCGCGAAGTCGCACGGCCTACGCGTCGTCGACTTCACCTTCGCGCTGCCGGCCGACGAGACCACGTACGCGCCTTCGACCGCATACGCGCCCACGGGCACCTCCGCGACGGGCACCTCCACCGCCGCCGCCCCCGACGTCGCGCTCTCGAAGGGTGCGCAGGCCGCAGAGAAAGGCGACCTCACCGGCATCTACCAGACCAACGTGCAAATTGTCGTGAGCGGCAGCGAGACGCAGCTCAAGAGCTTTGTCGACGACTGCGCGCAGGCCTACCCCGGCATGCGCGTGCAGGGCTTCAAGTGGGAACAGGCAGACACGAATGGACAGGGCGACGCCGGCTGGCGCGTGACGGCAAACCTGGCCGTCTACTCGTACAAGGGAAACTAGCACGATGGCAGACATTCAGCACAACCGAAAGATCCGCATCGGCGATGTCTTGAAAGAGCTCGACTACATCAACGACGACCAGCTCGAGGAGGCACTCGCCTACCAGCGCGAGCACCGCGGCGTGCGCCTGGGCCAGACGCTCATCGACCTGGGCTACATCACCGAAGACCAGATGCTCGACGCGCTCTCCAAGCGCCTCGACGTGCCGCTGGTCGACATCGGCGCCGTGGATGTGGACATCGACGCCGTGCGCCTCGTGCCCGAAAACGTCGCGCAGGAGACGAGCACGCTGCCCATCGCCGCGACGGATTCCACCATCACCATCGTGACCGACGACCCGCTCAACTTCTACGGAATCGAGGAGATCCGCCAGCTGACTGGGCGCTCCGTCGAGGTCAAGCTCGCAAAGCACACGCCCATCGTGCGCGCGCAGCAGTACTACTACGCCGAGGTCAGCCCGTTCATGGAGGCAGAAGACGCGAGCCTCGACTTCAACTCGCTTTCCGACCTCGCGCAGATCGACGTATCGACAGACGCGAGCGACGCCCCCATCGTCAACCTG
>JBJEHP010000065.1:0-3447 GCA_051876145.1 Coriobacteriales bacterium
CGTGTTCGCACATGGCTTCCTCATGGCGGCGGACGGCTCGAAGATGTCCAAGTCCAAGGGCAACGCGCTCTACCCGCGCGAGCTCATCGACCGCTACGGCGTGGACGCGTACCGCTACTACTTCATGAGCGACGTCACCTTTGGCGCCGACGGCAACATCGGGCATGACCGCATCACGCAGGTGTACAACGCCGATCTGGCTAACAGCTACGGCAACCTCTTCAGCCGCGTGAGCAACATGACCATCAAGTACTTCGACGGCAAGGTCCCCGAGGTGCCGGCCGAGTTTGCCACGGCGGAAAACCCGCTCAAGGAGATTGCGGACAAGCTCTACGGCACCTACCGCGAGCGCATCAACGACATCGACTTCGGCGGGGCGACTGCCGCGGTCATGGAGCTCGTGCACCGTGCCAACCTGTACGTGGAGGAATCCGCTCCGTGGAACCTCGCGAAAAGCGAGGAGACGCGCGGCGAGCTCGCGTTCGTCTTGTACAACGCGCTCGAGGCATGCCGCATCTCGGCGCTGTTCCTCGCGCCGCTCATGCCCGCCACCTCGGCTGAGCTCTTCGCCCGCTTGGGCCTTGAGGATCCGGCGACAATCGAAAACGCCGCGCAGGCGAGCGCGTGGGGAGGGCTGCCCGCCGGAAACGCGGTGACCAAGGGCAATGCTTTGTTCCCGCGTCTGCCAAAGGAGTAGGCGACAAAAAACGTGGACGGGGCGCCAAGTGAGGTGCCCCGTTTTGGTTATGAGGTGTGTATGCCGGTTTCCGGATTCAAGCAATACGATTACTTCGACACTGTGTTTCGCAACTCCAAGGGCAAGGCGAAGCAGGCGCCCCAGCTGCCGGGCGGCATTGCCGTCGCGGACTCGCACTGCCACCTGAACATGCTCGACCATCCCGAGCTTGCCTTGGCGCGCGCTGCCCACTACGGCTTCAACTTCATCTGCTGCCTGGTCGACACAGCCGAGCCGCCTTCGGAAGACGGAGACGTCTTGAGCGCGGCGCAGGCCTACGAGGCGCTTTCCGCCTGGCGTGCCGACGCGAGGCGAATCCTCGACGGATGGGGAGAAGGGCAGGTCGAGCTGCCCCGCGTCCGCTTTGCCTGTGGGGTGCACCCGCACAACGCGCGCTACTGGGACAGCGCCAAAGACGAGCTCGTGGAGCTGCTCAAAAACCCGCTGGCCGGCTGCCTGGGCGAGATCGGGCTGGACTACCACTACGACTTCAGCCCGCGCGACGTGCAGCGCGAGGTCTTCGCCGCGCAGCTGCGCCTGGCACAAGAAACGCAGCTGCCGGTCTCGTTGCACCTGCGCGAGGCTCACGACGACGCGCTCGAGATCCTGCGCCGCGAGGGCGTTCCCGCGGCGGGCTGCATCGTCCACTGCTTCAATCTCGACGCAGAAGTTTTGGCGCCGTTCGTCGAGCTCGGCTGCTACATCGCGTTCGGCGGCCCGCTCACTTTCCGCAAGGCGTACTACACCCGCGCCGCCGCGGTACAGGTCCCGCTCGACCGGCTGTTGACCGAGACGGACGCGCCCTACATGGCGCCCGAGCCGCTGCGCGGCACGCTGTGCGCGCCCGACCACACGCTGTTCACGCTGCGGATGCTGCTCGACTGCTTTGGCTATGCGGGCGAGGAGCGCGCCTTGGAGCTCATGCAGCCGCGCGCCATCGACGTGGAAAACGGTGCGGAGCCCTGCCCTGCGGGCTCGATCGACTTCGCACGCCTGCAAGGCGGCCTGAGTGAAGCGGAGTTCTGCAACAAAGTGGACGCGAACGCGGTAGAGCTGCTCGATAGGGCGCCCACTGCCTGGCAGCTCGGCGCATAGGAGGCGGACATGACCGAAGCATCACCCGATATCCTCCTGCTCGTGGGCTCGCCGCACGAGGAGGGCAAGAGCACGCAGTTCGCGCAGGCGCTCATGGAGGGGTTTGCCGCGCACGGGGTCAGGCCTCTGCTGTACCACCTCTCCAAATATCCCGTCGCGGCGTGCTATAACTGCGGCTACTGCCTGCACACGGGCACCTGCCGCATCGTCAACGACCCGTGGGGCGTGCTCTCGCGCCATCTGGAAACGGCAGATGCGCTCGTGCTCGTCGCGCCCGTGTACTTTGCGGGCCCGAGCGCGCACCTCAAGGCGGCGCTCGACCGCTGCCAGGTGTTCTGGGCGCGTAAGTACGTTCTGCGCGAGGACGTCCCTGCAAAGCGGCCTGCCTACCTGGTCGAAATCGGCGATGGGGGAGACCCGTTTGGGACCTACCCCCTCGAGGCGATCTGCACCTCGGCCCTCAACTGCGCGAACCTGCGCATCGGCACGAACGTCTACCCGCTCATCGGGGACGCCTATGACTTGGACCGTGCTCGTGGCATCGTTGAGGACGTCATGGCAAATCTGGGAAAGGAACCCGTATGAGCTATTCGGAGCTGGCAAACCCGCGTGCGACGCGCGATGTCCTGCAGCGCTTCGGGCACGATCCCAAGTACAAGCTCGGGCAGAACTTCCTCGTCGACGACAATGTCATCGCCCGTATCATCGAGCTTTCGGGCCTGGAGGACTCCGATGCGAAGGAGCTGCCGACGGTTCTGGAGATCGGGCCGGGCATCGGCACATTGTCGGTTGCGCTCCTCAAGTACGCGCATGTGGTCGCGGTGGAAATGGACCGCGACCTGCCCGCCGTCCTCGCCGAGACGACGGCGCTCAACGGCGAGCGCTTCGAGCTCATCAGCGGCGACGCGCTCAAGGTGGCACGGGGCGATATCGAGGCGGCATGTCGGGCGCGGGGCTTCGAGCTGCCCCACATACTCGTGTCCAACCTGCCGTACCAGATTGCCGCAACCGTCATACTGGACTGGTTCGAGCGCTTCGACTTTTTGGACACGGCGGTCGTCATGGTGCAAAGCGAGGTGGCCGACCGCATCGCCGCCGAGCTCGGCAGCAAGGACTACGCGGCCTATACCGTCAAGCTGCGCCTGCATGCGCACGTGGCCGACCGCTTCCAGGTCTCGTCGCGCTGCTTCATGCCCGCGCCGCGCGTCGAGAGCGCCGTCATCAGACTCGAGCGCAACGAGGCGTGCGCCGACCAGGAGCTCATCGCCGCGGCAAGCCGGGTGGCAGACGCCGCCTTCGCGCAGCGGCGCAAGAACATCCGCAATTCCATGCGCAGCTCCTTTGACAAGAAGCTCGTGGACGAGCTGCTCGCGCACTGCGGCATCGAGCCGACCGTGCGCGGCGAGACGCTCACGGTCGGGCAGTACCTCGAGCTCGGGCGCACATTGCTCGAGCTGGAACGGGCAACCCGCTCGTAAACAGAAGGCATGTTGGCAGCAGCAAGAAAGAGGGGCAGCACCCGTATGGATGCTGCCCCTCTTTGCGATGCAATGTCTTCGCGGAACGTCTGTGCCCGCAGCGCCTAGTTGCCCTTGCTGATGACGTCGGAGACGGAG
>JBJEHP010000066.1:0-3420 GCA_051876145.1 Coriobacteriales bacterium
GGCGTCGATCTTCTCGTCCTTCAGGGCGTCGGCGGAATCGCCGAAGCTCTGGTAGGTGGGCTTGATGTCGTTTTCGGTCATGTCGTAGGCGCCCAGGATGTCGATGGCGTTGAAGTAGACGCCCGAGCCGGCAGCGCCGATGGAGACGTTCTTGCCCTTGAGGTCGGCGACGGTCTTGATGTCGGGGTTGCAGGTGACGATCTGCACCTGCTCGTCATACAGCGCGGCGACGGTCGAGATCATGTCGACGGGCGCACCGTCGAAGAGGTTCTTGCCTTCGTACGCATAGGCCTCGACGTCGGACTGGCAGAAGGCGAGCTCCGCGTTGCCGTCCTCGAGGTCCTGCACGTTGGCCTGCGAGCCGTTGCCCGCGAGCGCGGTTACCTTGATGCCCGCGTTGTTGGTGGCATGCTGGGCGATGACGGAGCCGAAGGCGTAGTACGTGCCGCTCTCGCCGCCGGTCACGAAGCGAAGCTCGCCCGAGTTGCCGTTGGAGCTGCCAGAACCGGAGTTGCTGGACTTGTTGTCCCCGCCCGAGCAACCTGCTCCGACGAGTGCCATGGCGGCGGCGCCCAGACCTGCGGAACCGAGTACAAAACCTCTCCTGGATATAGATTTCATGTAACTGCTCCCTCCGATATGCATACTTATTTGATATCTCTGCAAAAATATGCATTCGAATGAAAATCCCCATACGTCGAATGCATCGAGATTCGTGCATTATACCTATTGCTCCAGCCAAGTTGAGTCTGAAATAGATTAAGAGTCGGTTAACTGTGCCAAAATACTTCTTGAACGAGCCATCTAGCTGGGCTTATGCTGATTTTTGATGTACGACTATTTTTGTAGGCTTTGAGCTTTGGAGGCAGCTATGGCAACGATGGAAGACGTGTACAAGTTCTTCAAGGAAGAGGCTCCGACGTACTATCTGGCGACGATGGACGGCGACCAGCCGCGCGTGCGCGCGTTCGGCACCATCGACCTGTACGAGGGCAAGCTCTACATCCAGACCGGCAAAGTCAAAGACGTCTACAAGCAGATCCAGGCTAACCCCAAGGTCGAGGTCTGCGGATGCAAGGGAGCCGACTGGTGGCGCATCACCGGTGAGCTCGTCGCGGACGACCGCACCGAGGCCAAAAAGCACATGCTCGACGCCTATCCCGGCCTGCGCAAATTCTACGACGAGAACGACGACAACACCATCGTCTTGTACTTTGCGCCTGGCACCACCTGCAAGTTCGAGTCGCTTGCGGGCAAGCCGACCGAGACGGTCGTGCTCTAGCGGCCCGACGTCGCGAAAAGGGCAGACGGCCGGGCCCCGAGCGAGTGGAGCCCCGGCGGTTTCGGGCACAAAAAGGGGCGGAGCGGCGCTGAGCTGTTTCGCCCCTTGCGTTTTTGAGGGAGGCGGACTCATAATCGACAGCCGTGCGGCTGTGCCGAGCGATGGTACCCAGTTGGGACTGTACGCAACAGAGGCGACAGCGTGCACGGCTGCATTTTTCCCGCTCGATGCGGGGCAGGAGCTGGTATCCGATGTGAAAGGAACGGGACTCTGAACTCATGACGTACAAGGAAAAACTCAAGCAGGCAGACCGCGAGGCGCGTGCAGCCCTTGTCGGCCTTGCCGCGACCATCGTCGTGTGGCTGCTGCTCGGCTTTGGGGTGGCGCAGACGGGGATCGAGGTGTTCTCCACGCCATTGTGGGTGTTCACGGGCTGCCTCGGGACGTTTGCCTGCGCAATCATCGTGTCGCTGGTAATGGCAAAACGCGTGTTCAAGGATGTCGCGCTCGACGAGGTCGAGCCCATCTCCGGTCAAGGGGAGGGAGATGGCGATGCAAGGTAACCCCCTCGTGCTCATCCCGGTCGTCGTCTTCCTCGCGTTTTCGATTGGGCTTGCCCTGGTCGTGCGCATGCGCGCGAGGCAGTCTGCAGACGGCGGCTTCATCTCCGAGTACTTCATCGGGTCGCGTAGCCTGGGCGGATTCGTGCTCGCCATGACGACCATCGCGACCTATGGCTCGGTGAGCTCGTTCGTGGGTGGTCCCGGGCAGGCCTGGTCGGTGGGCTTTGGCTGGGTCTACATGGCGGCGGTGCAGGTCACGGCGTTGTTCTTGCTGTTCGGCATCATGGGCAAGAAGATGGCGCTCGTGAGCCGCCGCCTCAACGCCGTCACGGTCATCGACGTCATACGCGCACGCTACAAGTCCGATGCCGTCGCCAACATTTCCGCTGCGATCATCGTGCTGTTCTTCGCCGCGATGATGGTCGCGCAGTTCGTCGGCGGGGCCAAGCTGTTCGAGGCGGTCACGGGCTACAGCTATATCGTCGGGCTCGCGCTGTTCGGCATCGCAGTCATCTTCTATACCACGGTCGGCGGCTTTCGGGGCGTCGCCATCACGGACGCGCTGTGCGGCGTCATGATGATCGTCGGCATCGTCGTGCTGGCGGCGGGCATCCTGTCCCAGGGCGGGGGCTACGAGCAGATCCTCCAGAACATCAAGGCGTCCAAGCCCTCGATGCTCGAGCCGCTCGGCGGTGGCGAGATGCCGGTTGGGCTTTACTTCACGCAGTGGCTGCTCGTCGGCGTGTTCACGTTCAGCCTGCCGCAGTCGGTTGTGCGCTGCATGGGGTTCAAAGACGAGCGCTCGCTCAAGAACGCGCTGGTCATGGGCACGGTAATCCTCGGGGTCATGATGATTCTGGTCACGGCGCTCGGCGTGCTCGCCAAGGGCGTGCTGCCGGGGACGCTCGCAGATTACGGCGGGTCGGTCGACAACATCATCCCGATTGCCATCGCGCAGTGCCTGCCCCCGTGGCTTGCCGGCATCGCCATTATCGGGCCGATCGCGGCCTCCATCTCGACGGTGTCCTCGCTGCTCATCAGCTCGTCTTCTTCCATCGTCAAAGACGTGTACCTGCATTACCGCGCGAAGTCGCTCGATGCGGATATCGAGCTGCGCGACACGAAGATCAACGGCGGGGAGGCGAGCGACGACAAGCGCGTCTCGCGCCTGAGCCAGGTGTTCACGCTCGCGCTCGGGCTCATCGTGTTCGTGCTGGCCATCGTGCCGCCCGATGTGATCTGGAAGATCAACATGTTCGCCTTTGGCGGGCTCGAGACGGCGTTTTGCTGGGTGCTCGTCATGGGGCTGTTCTGGAAGCGCGCGAACTCGGCGGGCGCGGTGCTGTCCATGGTCGGTGGCGTGGTCGTCTACTGCACGCTCATGGCGCTTGGCATCAAGCCCTTCGGCCTGCACCAGATCGTGGTGGGGATCAGCCTGTCGCTCGTGCTCATGCTCGTGGGGTCCTGGATTGCGGGCAAGGGGAGAGCTGTAAAACCCGACCCCGTCTTCTTCCCCTAAGGGCTTTCCCGCGCTTTCAGCCCCGCACCCTCCTTGCAGCAAGCGCGAGATATGTG
>JBJEHP010000067.1:0-3418 GCA_051876145.1 Coriobacteriales bacterium
GAACGCCTCCCGCTTCTCGAGGTGAGAGTGGGAGGCGTTTCGAGATGCGTGCGAATTGTCGTGCAGGGCCAGGCTATTCGGAAGTAACCGACCACTTGTTATTCTCGAGCTTGTAGGTGTGGCCGTTGATGGTGACGGTCATTGCGGTGATGTTGTTGTTTGTGCCAAGCGCCGTAACATTCATGGCGCTCACCTCGGTACCGACGCCAGCGAGTGTCTTCACGTCATTGAACTTCCCATTAATGTCTTCGGTAGAGGGGGCCGTGTTGTTGTTGTCGGCATACAGCTGGTCGGCTTCTGCCTGCGCGGCAACGCGGACGGTCTGCGCCGTGGCGTAGTCCTTCTCGGAGTTGGCCTGGTTGATGTAGCCGATCAGCGTCGGGACGAGGATGGCCGCGAGGATGGCGAGGATGACGAGCACGACGATGAGCTCGACGAGCGTGAAGCCGCCCTTCTTCTCTTTGAGGTTCTTGAGCATCTGTTTCATGGCTAGCCCCTTTCTAATGTGGCGCCGGAGGCGACCCTTCTTGCCGCCTCGTACAAGTGCGCCGCACTGGGTTTACTCGTAACGCCTCGAATTATAGGAGTCGTGACAAAAATGGAAACGAGAAATTGCAGTTAAATCGCCGTGAACTGGGGTAATTCGCGCGGCAACAGACGCGATTGCCGCGCGATGTCCCGTTGTGTGACTCTACGCTTCGAATACCAGCTCGATGGCCTTGAGGTTGAGCTCGTGGAAGCGCGGTTTGACGCGCGTCTTGACCGCAGCCTCGAGCTCCTCGCGCGAGATGCCGAGCGCGCCGCTTCTCACCGCGGCTGCGAGCAGCACGATGTTCAGGCACTTTGCAGAGCCCGCCTGCGCGCAGATGCTCTCGCCGTCGACTTCGATCACGGTGACCCCCTCGAGCGAGCGCAGGTACGCGAGCTCCGTTTGCCCGTCGTAGGCAAGGCCGGAGAGCGCCGCCATGGGCGGCTGCGAAGCCTGCGTATTGACGACGATCGTGCCACCGTCTGCCACGAAGTCGATGCAGCGCACGGCCTCGCCGGGCTCGAAGGCGATGAGCACGTCGGCAGCGTGCTTGGGCACGAGCGGGGAGCTCGGGCGTCCGCCGCGTACGTGGCTTGCGACGGAGCCGCCACGCTGCGCCATGCCGATGGTCTCGGCGGTCTTGACGTGCTCGTTGCGGTCGAGCAGCACCTGGGCGATCAGACGCGAGGCAAGGACGTTGCCCTGCCCGCCCACGCCGCAGATGACGCAGTTCAAGGCCTCTTTGCTCATGACTGCCTCCCTTCGTGCAACGCGCCGGTGGGGCAGATCTTGCAGCAGAGCTCGCAGCCGTAGCACAGCGTGCTGTCCACGGCCACATGCCCGTCTTCGACGACGAGCGCCGGGCAGCCGATCTGCGTGATGCAGGCGCGACAGTCCGTGCAGGCGTCCAGGCTGAACTCGACCGGCGGGTGGACGGGCTTGCTCACGTAGATGCACGGCGACTTGAAGATGATGGCGCGCACGCCGGTCATGCCCATGGCGTCTTTGACGGCGGCGCGCGCCGCGTCGAAGTCGAGCGGGTCGACGGTCACGTTGGGCACGTCGAGCGCGTCGAGGATGCGCGGGATGCTGAGCGCCGAGCCGTCCACGCCCATCATGGTGCGCCCCGTGCCGGGGTGCGGCTGGTGGCCGGTCATGGCCGTCGTCGAGTTGTCGAGGATGCACACGATGATGTCATGCTGGTTGTACACGGCGTTGACCACGCCGGTGATGCCGCTGGCAAAGAAGGTCGAGTCACCCACGAAGCCAAACGCGATCGTGTCGTCGTCGATGGTCTCGATGCCCTGCGGCACGGTGATGCCGGCGCCCATGCACAGGCAGGTGTCGACCATGTCGAGCGGCTGCGCGTTGCCGAGCGTGTAGCAGCCGATGTCTCCGCAGAACACGGCCTTCTTGCGCCCGACGGCGCGCTTGACGGCGTAGAAGCTCGCGCGGTGCGGACAGCCGGCGCACAGTACCGGCGGACGGGGCGGCAGCTCGGGGCGTGGGGTCTCGGCAAACGCGGGCGTCTCGAACGGCTGCATCGCAAGCCCCATGCGGGCGGCCAGCGGCTCGAGCGCGGCGCGAATCGCCTCGACGCTCTGCTCGCCGGCGTAGGCGAAGGTGCCGTCGAGCTTGCCGTGGATGGCGTGGTGCGCGCCGGTCTTGCCGCACAAGAAGACGAGCTCGCGCTCGATGACGGGGTCGAGCTCCTCGACGACCAGGACCTCGTCCACGCCCTCGAAGAACTCTGCGGCGAGCTGCTCGGGGAAGGGGTAGGGGGTCGCCACCTTCATGACCGGCAGCGAAAGCCCTGCCATGTCGAGGGCCTCCATGACGTAGCAGTAGCTCACGCCGCCGCAGGCGATGCCCAGGGGCAGCTTGCCGCCGCGCTCGTTCCACGCGGCGACTGCCTGCTTGTGGCCGGCGCCGCTCATCTCGATGCGGTTGTGGCGGTAGCCTGTTTCTGCCAGGTGCTTGGCAATCTCTGCCGCGCGGCGCTCGACCTTTCCGTGGTTGAGATAGCTCGTGCGCGGGAAGACGACCCAGCGCTGGGTGTCTTTCACGAAGCCCGTGGGCTTGTGCGCGCTCCAGCTTGCGTCGTCGTCCGACTTGTCCGGGTTTGCAAACTGCGCGCCGCAATCGGCGACGCCGCCGCGCGTCTTGACCGTGCCGCAGGCATGGCACACGCGCGTGGTCGGGCGCAGGAAGACGGGCGTGTGGTACTTCTCGGACAGCTCGAAGGCGTCTTGCACCATGCCGTAGGCCTCGCCCGGCGAGGCGGGGTCGAGCACGGGGACCTTGGAGAAGCGCCCGAAGGCGCGGGTGTCCTGCTCGGTCTGGCTCGAGATGGGGCCGGGGTCGTCGGCGACCACGATGACAAGCCCGCCTTCGACGCCCAAATACGACAACGTCATGAGCGGGTCGGATGCGACGTTGAGGCCGACCTGCTTCATCGTGACCAACGCGCGCGCACCCGAATAGGCAGCGCCCGCCGCCGCCTCGAGGGCGGCCTTCTCGTTTGTGGACCATTCGACGTAGATCGATCCGTCGCCGTTGTTCTTGGCCACAGTCTCGAGGATCTCCGTCGAGGGGGTCCCGGGGTAGCCGCAGACAAAGTTCACGCCGGCGTGGATGGCGCCCAGGCCGATCGCCTCGTTGCCCATCAATAATTTGACTGGCATCTTCGCCCTTCCTTCTTCCTCATGCGCATGCTCGAAGTGTGACGCAAATGGTACCATCTACCCGACGCGCCACATGGCGTTTCGTCCGTCTATTCTTGGAGCTGCAATGGAAATCCGCTATATAGATACGCGTGGCAACGTGACCGAACCTCTCAAGTTCAGCGAGGCTGTGATCAAGGGCATCGCGCCCGGTGGCGGCCTGCTC
>JBJEHP010000068.1:0-3418 GCA_051876145.1 Coriobacteriales bacterium
GAACGAAGGGCGCAAGAAACACCTACGGTCTGCGGGCATCACCGCCGTGCTGTACATTGCCGGGATGCTGGCGGTCTATGGATTCTCGCTTCTGGGCGTGCAGACGCTCGTCGTGTTTCCCGTCTTCATCTTGGGAATCGTAATTGCGAGCATCGAGACCGACTCGGGCGTGTTTGGTGCCATTTTGGGAGTCTTGTACCTCGTCTCGTATGACTACCTGTTCACCATGCCTCGTTATGGACTTGCAATCGTGAGCAAGGCCGATATCATCGCGCTTGCGATTTTCCTCGTCATCGCGCTGATCATGAACACGCTGACGCAGCGCCTGCGAAAGCAGCTCGAAATCGCGGAGCGCGACGCCGCGGTCATGAGTCTGCTCACCAAGGTGAGCACCGGACTCATCAACAGCAAATCCCCCGAAAGCGCCTGCTCCTGCGCCGAGCGCTTCTTGCGGGAAATCCTCAAGCGCGCGATCGCCATCACATATGGCGCCCCCGACAAGAACGACCCGCTTGCCCTCGAATGCTACGAGGGCAACTACCCCACCGGCTACGGCGAGGCGGGAGCGCACGGCAGCACCGTACGGTTCTTGCCGTTGAGCTCGAAGGAAAACGTATATGGAGTCATCTCGATTGACTGCAGCAACGGGCAGCTCGACCAGATCGAGGCGGCGTTTCTCACATCGCTCATCAAACAGACGACGATCGCCATCGAGCGCAACCTGCTCGAGAACGCCCAACAGCAATCGGAGCTCGCAATCGAGCGCGAGCGATTCAAGACGACGCTCCTGCGCAGCGTGTCCCACGACCTTCGCACTCCCTTGACGAGCATCTCGGGAAATGTCGAGTACCTGCTGGCAAACGAGAATGCCCCGGAAAAGACCAGGCGCGAGCTGCTCGAGTCAATCCAGGAAGACGCGTCTTGGCTCAGATCGATGGTGGACAACCTGCTGAGCATGACGCGGATCGAGGAGCCAGACGAGCCCATTCAGATGTCTCCAGAAATCGTAGACGACGTCGTGGCAGACGCTGCTCAGAAGACCATCAAGCGAAAGGGCGCTCATGAGCTGACCGTAAAGATGCCCGAGGACATCCTGGTCGTTCCCATGAACAGTCAGCTCATCTCGCAGGTGCTCATCAACCTCATCGACAACGCGTTCAAGCACTCCCGCTCCGATTCCCATGTGGAGGTCGCAGCCTGGGGCGCAGACGACGGCGTGCACTTTGCCGTATCCGACGATGGAGGCGGAATAGACCCCGCGATTCTGCCACGCGTCTTCGACCGTTTCTGCACAACGGATACCAAAAAGGGCGCACGCTCGGGGATGGGGCTCGGCCTGAGCATCTGCAAAGGAATAGTCGAAGCGCACGGTGGCACCATCACGGCACGCAACAACGAGAAAGGCGGGGCGACGTTCGAGTTCGTGCTGCCAGCTGCCGAAAGCGCGACTGCCGACGAGCTCGCCTGCGAGGACCCCGGGGAGGAAATGCAATGACTGGAAGCGGTAGTATCCTCGTCATAGAAGACGACCAGAGTATTCAGCATTTGCTTCAGCTCACGCTCGAAGGGCAGGGATACGAGGTCTTTTGCGCGGAGAGCGGCAAGGTGGGGCTTTCTCTTGCGCGCGTGAACAACCCCAATGTCATATTGCTCGACTTGGGGCTTCCCGATTGCGATGGAAGCGACCTGATTCCCGACCTGCTCGACATCTGCGACGCGGCGATTATCGTGGTGACGGCACGCGACCTCGAGGGGCAAAAAGTCCACGCTCTCGATGCCGGCGCCGATGACTACATCGTCAAACCGTTCGGGACGTCTGAACTACTCGCCCGGATCCGCGTATCGATGCGCAGGGGCGCAAGCTCCCAGAGGTCGAGAGCGCCGGTGTTCGAGGCGGACGGTCTGAAGGTTGACAAGATGAGATACGAGGTGATCCTCGACGGAGAGATGATCCACCTCACACCCAACGAGTTCGCGCTGCTCGTGGTGCTTGTCGAGAGCCACGGGCAGGTGCTCACGCATAGAAAGATCCAGCAGGCGGTATGGGGTTATCCGACAACTGACAATTACAAGACGCTGCGCGTGCTGATGGCATCGCTCAGGCGCAAGCTCGGCGAACGGCCTTCCGCCCCGCGTTTCATCAAGACGGAGGTTGGCGTCGGCTACCGCTTCATCGGCTGAGGCGCGACGCACAGGGGCATGCGAGGGCTGCGCGAGGAGCACGCGAGATGCGTGGCACTGCCACTCTTCTCGTGCAGAAACCGCGAGATGTGTGGCACTGCCACGTTTTCCGTGCGTTTTGCTGCAAACGTGTGGCACTGCCACTCTTTTCGCGCAGCAAGCGCCGGATGTGTGGCACTGCCACGTTTCCCGTGCAGCGTGGAGCGCGCGCATACGAAAAGCGGCCGACCCACACGAGGCGGGCCGGCCACTGCGAAAGCTCTTCGAAGCTCGGATAGGCTCCTCTTACTTGGACGGCGTCGTCACCACTCCCTTCTCGCGCGCCTCGTCCATGGTCAGCCACCCATCGGGAACCGGTGCCGTCGCATGGCACTCGGTGCAGTAGTTGACCGACTGGGTATGCGCCTTGTGGCACTGGCTGCAGTCGATATCGCCGTGACGCTGGGAATGCGGGTTGTACTCGCTGCCCAGGTACTTGGTCTTCTCGAACAGCGCCTTGCGGTCGGGAGTCGCCACATGGCAACCGCTGTTCAGGCAGAACTCGTCCTCTTCAACCCCAATGCCCTCGGACAGGTCGGCAAGCGAGCGCGACTCCAGGTAGGGCTGCCCCTGCGCGTTGGTGCCCGCGATGGAGTAGTTGCCGCTCACCCAGTTGGCGCCCTCGGACAGCTGCTGCCCGATGACGGGTTTGTGGCAGTCCATGCAGCGCATGCCGCCCATGTAGGTCTTGTGCTTGTACGAGAGCATGGAGCTCGCCTCGGTCTGGTCGAGCTCGTTGCCGAGCTTGTCGTGCGTGCCCGTCTCGTACGTTGCCAGGTACGGGTCCATCGGCGTGTGGCAGATGGCGCCGCAGAACCCGGGCGTCTCGTGCCAGGCACCAAAGCCCAGGCACGCCAAGAAGATGACGCCCACAATCACGCCGGCCACCGCGTACTTTTTCTTCTTCGGCATCTTTGCCTTCTTGGGCTTGGTGCCGTCAGGCTTCGCATCCGTCTCCGGAGTGTTGCTCTCCTGCTCGGGGGCAACGTTCTCGGTCTTCTCTTCAGTCATGATCTCCTCCTCTCACTTATGCCTTGGCCGCTTCGGCCGCGTTCTTTCCTGCCCAACGACCAGAGGTGAAGGCGAAGCACAGGCCGCAGCCGCCACCGGGGTAGTCGTCGTAGATGAAGGTGCCGCTGCAGTTCTCGCCCGCGGCGTAGAGGTTCTCGATGGGATTGCCGGACTCGTCGAGCACGTG
>JBJEHP010000069.1:0-3418 GCA_051876145.1 Coriobacteriales bacterium
AACGATGATCGGGATGATCATGTCGATGACGCGCGCTCTCTCGTTGATGACCTTCTCTTCGGGAGCGAGCGAGCCCAGCTCGCCGTCACGGTACGCCGCGAGCTCGGACTTTGCCATGGGACCGTAATCGAAGCCCATGATGACGAGCCCGATGATGAAGACGATCGTCAGCAGCGAATAGAAGTTGAAGGGAATGGCGTTGATGAACAGCTGGATGCCGGAGATGCCCGTGTTGAGGCCATCCGCCGTGTCCGAGACTGCCGCCGCCCACGACGAAATCGGGGCAATCATGCAGATGGGGGCAGCGGTCGCGTCGATGATGTAGGACAGCTTGGCGCGCGAAATCTTCTCGGCATCGGTGACGGGGCGCATGACCGCGCCGACCGTCAGGCAGTTGAAGTAGTCGTCGATGAAGATGAGGACGCCCAGCAGAAACGCCGCGAGCTGCGCGCCGATGCGCGACTTGACGTGCTTGGCCGCCCACTCGCCAAACGCCGCGGAGACGCCCGCCGCGTTGATGAGCGCGACGATGACGCCGAGGATGACGAGGAACACGAAGATGCCGGCAGAACCGGACAGCGCGTTGATGAGGCCGACGTTGATGACGTCGACGTCCGCATATTCTGCGGGAATCTCGGCCGGCGCGACAAGCGTGGGGACCGTGCCGTCCAAATACGCCTCGGGACTGAATACCTGTCCGCTGATGATGAAGTTCATCGTGTCGACGGGGTCTCCCGCCGCAACGGCGAGCAAACTCGCGCCGACCAGGATGCCGACGAACAGAGACGTGTAGGTCTCCTTGCTGACCAGGGCCAGCACGATTGCGACGATTGGGGGTATGAGCGCCCAAAAGGTGCCGATGATTTCCATAGCTCTCCTAACAACTTCTAGACCATGATTCCATCATGGCCGTGTCAGACGAGCTGATGACCACGATAGCTCTCCGCTTGGAAGCGACAGTGCGCGAGATGTTGTCTCGCACCCCAGGAACAGGGAACTTCGATGATGCTCCTCGCCCCTTCGGCGGCGCTCCCCTTTCGCATCGTCCCTCATCGCGGGATGTGCCGATGCTACTGATGAAGTCCGCACCTCTATCATGCCTATACGAATATCGCGGTGATTATAAACGCAACGTCAGGGCCTGAGCGCCGGTCGAGCGCAAAAATATCGTGGCTGTGCCACACGCCCCATCCGAAGCGCACGAGAAGAGTGGCAGTGCCACACATCTCGCGCTCCCTGCACGGAAACGGTGGCAGTGCCACATATTTGGCACGGATGATGGGCAGGAGTACGCGGAGGTGAAAGATGGGGTGCCGAAAATAAAAAAAGCCGCTGAAAACAGCGGCTCATCAGATGCATTGGTGGAGGTAAGGGGGCTCGAACCCCTGGCCTCAGGCTTGCAAAGCCCGCGCTCTCCCAGCTGAGCTATACCCCCATGCGGTGTTCAATCTTTTGGAAGTATTAATAAGCGCCCCAGCGGCGACTCGGCCCACGCTGGGGCGCTTATTTCCAAAAACTTGGTGGGCCTTAGAAGATTCGAACTTCTGACCTCACGATTATCAGTCGTGCGCTCTAGCCAACTGAGCTAAAGGCCCTCAAACACGCAAGAAAGTATTTTGCCAGATTTCATGTTGATTGCAAGTAGGTTTCTCTCTTTTTTCAAAAAATTTGGGGCGCCCCACAACAGGAGCGCCCCAAACATCAATGACAGTCAATCACCATCACTAATCGGTGGTGTCGATCATATCGTCATCGTCTTCCTCGTCGTCGACGTCCGCCGTCACGGTAGCGCCCGTCGGTCCCGAGATTTCCTCGGTGAGCAGGGATTCCTGTCCCTCGATGAGGTCCTTGTTCTTCTTTTTCTTCTTGTTGCCCGCAACGCGCGCAATCGCGACGATCTTGTCCTCGTCGCCAACATTCATGACCTTGACGCCCTGGGTGGCGCGTCCAAGCTCGGAGATGTCTGCTGCCTTGACGCGGATCATGACGCCCTCTTCGGACACGATCATGAGCTCGTGCTTCTCGTTGATGACCTTCATGGCCGCAAGCAGGCCCTTCTTCGCGGTCATCTTGATGGTGCCGACACCCTGGCCGCCGCGGTGCTGCGTCGGGTACTCGCTCACCTTTGTGCGTTTGCCGTAGCCTTTCTCGGTGATGACGAACAGGTCGTCATCGTCGGAGGCGATCTCCATGCCGAGCACGCGGACGCCGTCGTCGGCATCGATCTTGATGCCCTTCACGCCCGAGGTGTCGCGGCCCATGGCACGCGCCTCTTCCTCGTCCCACTTGATGGCCTTGCCGGCGCTCGTGACGAGCATGACCTTCTGGCCGGGGCGCACGCGGCGCACGGCGATGAGCTCGTCGCCGTCCTTGAGGTTGATTGCAATGAGCCCGCTCGAGCGCACGTTCTTGTACGCCGAGAACGCGGTCTTCTTGATCATGCCATGGCTCGTCGCGAACAGCAGGAACTCGTCGTCGGGGAACTCGCGCGTGTTGATGACCGTCGCGACGCGCTCGCCCTGCTCGAGCGGGAGCAGATTGCCGATGAAGGTACCGCGCGCCTGGCGCGAGCCCAGCGGGAGCTGGTGCACCTTGAGGCGGTAGACCTTGCCCTTGTTCGTGAAGAACATCATGTAGTCGTGCGTCGAGGCCACGAAGAGCTGCTCGACGAAGTCGTTTTCCTTGAGCTTGACGCCGCTCATGCCCTTGCCGCCGCGCTTCTGCTGGCGATAGGTGGCGACGGGCAGGCGCTTCACGTAGCCCGCGCGCGTGATGGTGACGACCATGTCCTCGTCGGCAATCATGTCCTCGATGTCGAGGTCGCGCGCCTCGTCGGAGATGTCGGTGCGGCGCTTGTCGGCGAAGCGCTTCTTGATCTCGAGCATCTCGTCCTTGATGACGCCCTTGACCTTCTCGGGGTCGGCGAGGATCTCTTTGAAGTAGGCGATCCGCTCGCGCAGCTCGGCCAACTCGGTCTCGATCTTCTCGCGTTCCAATCCGGTCAGGCGGCGCAGGCGCATGTCGAGGATGTGGTTGGCCTGCACTTCGGACAGCGAGAAGCGCTCCATCAACTCGGCGCGCGCCGCGTCGTCGTCCATGGAGTTGCGGATGATGCGGATGACCTCGTCGATGTTGTCGAGCGCGATGACGAGGCCTTCGAGGATATGGGCGCGTTCCTCGGCTTTACGCAGGTCGAACTGCGTGCGCCTCGTGATGACGTCCATCTGGTGCTCGATGTAGTGCGTGAGGATCTCTTTGAGGGACAGCACACGCGGCACGCCGTCGACCAGGGCGATGTTGATGATACCGAAGCCCGTCTGGAGCTGGGTGTGCTTGTACAGCTTGTTGAGCACGACCTGCGGTTCCTCGCCGCGCTTGAGGTCGATGACGATGCGCATGCCCTTGCGGTCGGACTCGT
>JBJEHP010000070.1:0-3409 GCA_051876145.1 Coriobacteriales bacterium
TTCGGTTTGCAGGCGCCGCTCGAGCACGTCGAGCTGCAGGACGCCCACCACGCCGACGATGACGCTTTCCATGCCCGTGCCGGCCTCTTTGAAGACCTGGATGGCGCCTTCCTGCGCGAGCTCTTCGACGCCTTTGACGAACTGTTTGCGCTTCAAGGTGTTCACCTGCGAGATGCGCGCGAAGTGCTCGGGCGAGAAGGTCGGGATCTGCGGGTACTGCACGTTCATCTTCATTGCGCAGATCGAGTCGCCGATGGAGAAGATGCCCGGGTCAAACAGGCCGACGATATCGCCCGCGTAGGCCTCGTCCACCGTCGCGCGGTCATCGGCCATCATCGAGGTACCCGTCGCGAGCTTGAGGCGCTTGTCGCCCTGCACGTGGCGCGCGTCCATGCCGCGCTCGAACTTGCCCGAGCAGATGCGCACGAAGGCGATGCGGTCGCGGTGGTTCTTGTCCATGTTGGCCTGGATCTTGAACACGAAGCCGGAGAACTGGTCGCGGTACGGATCGACCTTCTCCCCCGTCAGCGTGTCGGTGTAGGGCTGGGGCTCCGGCGCGAGGCGCAGGAAGTCCTGCAGGAACGGCTCGACGCCAAAGTTGGTGAGCGCAGACCCGAAGAACACCGGCGTGAGCTTGCCCGTGTTGACCTCGTCGACCGCGAATTCGTCGCCTGCCCCGTCGAGCAGTTCGATGTCGTCCATGAGGTTGCGGTGGTTCTCCTCGCCGATCAGCTCGTCGAGCTCGGGGGCGCCCAGCTCCGCTTCGACCTCGGCGATCTTCTTCGTCGCGTTGGCATGCCCGTCGCCCTCGAAGGCGATCACGTGACGCGACTTGCGGTCGAACACGCCGCGGAAGTTACGGCCGCTGCCGATGGGCCAGTTCATGGGGCACGTGTCGATTCCCAAGACGGTCTCGATCTCTTCCATGAGGTCGAACGGGTCGCGCGCCTCGCGGTCGAGTTTGTTCACGAAAGTGAAGATGGGGATATGCCTGAGCGTGCAGACCTTGAAGAGCTTCTTCGTCTGCGCCTCGACGCCCTTGGCGCCGTCGATGACCATGACGACGGAATCGACGGCCATGAGCGTGCGGTAGGTGTCCTCGGAGAAGTCCTGGTGGCCCGGCGTGTCGAGGATGTTGACGCATTTGCCCTCGTAGGTGAACTGGAGCACCGAGGACGTGACGGAGATGCCGCGCTCCTTCTCGATGTCCATCCAGTCGGAGACGGCGTGGCGCGAGCTGCTCTTGCCCTTCACGGAGCCGGCGGTCTGGATGCTTCCCGTGTACAGCAGAAGCTTCTCGGTCAACGTCGTCTTGCCGGCATCAGGATGCGAGATAATCGCGAACGTGCGGCGTGAAGAGATCTGCTCGGACAGATTGGACATGTATCTTTCCCCCTCATAGGTAACCTTGCGAATTATAGCGGCATGCAAGTGCCTGCGCGCAGCCAATTTGCGCATACGGCAGTATCGAAAAGGCGATCCCGGGCGCATGCGCCCCGTGTGCTTCGGGCTATCGGCAAGCCCCGCGCTTGCTGGCAAAACGAAAGGCGGCGGCGCCTTCATGCGACGCTGCCGCCTTCTTGAGATGTCGAGTGCCAGACGCTAGTGGTGCCGACGCCGCGCTGCCGCAGTGACCCCCACGCCCGCTACCGCGATGACGAGGACAATCGCCACGAGCGCAAATGGAGAGCTGTCCCCGGTCTGCGCCGTGGAAACGTTGGTGCTTGCCGCATCGCCATGCAGGTAGATGATGCGCTCCTCGCCGACCTTCTTGTCGTAGAGGTTCACCGAGTATTTATCGGTAAGCTCGGCATTGTTCTCGATGGTGCCGCCTGTGGAAAACGACACGGTGCCGTAGTCGTCGATGCTGAACTCGGTGTCGGGCGCCGTCTCGTATCCTTCGGGAGCTGCGACCTCGTGCAGGACATAGGCCGTGTTAACGTTCAGCACCTTGTGGATCTGCTCCGCCTCGTCGTTCGACGTCCACGAGTACACGACCTTTCCGCTGTCCTTTTCGAGGATCTGCAGCTGGGCGCCTGAGACGGGTTCGTGCTTTACGCCCGCGTCGACCTTGGCAACGTCGAGCTTCGTGACCTCGTCGGATACGCCTGCGGTTGCGGTAAGCGTCGAGCCCTGCACGTCAGCCGCATGCGCCTGCGGCACGGTGGCCGCGAGCAGCACGGCAACGCCCAACAGCAGTGCGCACACGCCTGCGACAAGGCCTGTCGTTATCTTTTTCGGGATGCTCATTGCCTCACCTTACCTGTCCAGGTACTTGAGCTGATAGGTGCCGTTGTTCGAGACGATCATGAAGCGGTCGGTCTTGTACGGGTCGACCGTATGGCCTGCCGGCGCCTTGATCTCCTTGAAGTAGTACACCGCGTCGAAGTCCGGGTGCACGTCCTTGATGGTGACCCAGCCGTCCTTATCGGACGAGGCCTGGCCCACGAGCGCGTCGTTGCCTGAGCCGTCGGGGTTCTCCATGTACAGGCCGTACAGCGCGTCATAGAGGCCTTCGCCGCCTTCACGCGAGGTCTTTTGCACGCGCACGTTCAGAAGCTCGGTGTTGACGAACTTCGGGTCGACCACAACGGCGCCGTCCAGACTCGAGTCCGTGTAGGACTGTTGGGCGTAGAGCGAACCCTGCTGGTCTGTTGCCACCACGACCGTATAGGTGATGGTGCGATCGTCGTAGCTGATGCTGCCGTCATCGCCCGCCTTCTCGGTAATCTGGTACTCGTAGGTGCCCGGCTTGGTGAAGGTGAGCATGTCGTCGCCCGTGAAGAAGTCGACCGTGCCGTTGTCGTCGTTGGTCGCCGTCTTGTCGATGGTCTGGCCGTTCTCGTCGGCGCCGGTGAGCTCGAACGTGAACTCGCCGGAGTTGAGCGAGGCGCCCACGAGCTCCTTGTGCACTGTCGGCTCCACGCGGACTTTGCTCGCCGCCATGCTCACGTGTCCGCGGTTCATGGCCATGAAGCGCGCGTTGAGACGGATACGCTGGTTGTTGTAGAAGACGAGGTCAGAGGCATCGACCTGCGAGGAGACGCCGTTGGAGACGGTGGACCAGGTCACCGTGGGCGTACCGCCGCTCATGACAGAGCCCACCTTCACCTGGGCCTCGAAGGCCGTCGCGTCATAGGAAACGCCGCTTTGCCCGTCGTTTTCCTCGATGATCTGATAGCGGAAGGTCTTGTCTGCCATGCTGCGATCGAACGTGATGGTGTCGAACTTCACAGGCGTCTTCTGGCCAGAGGCAGCCGTAACGGTTACCGCATCGTTAGTCGGGAGCGGGCCACCGTCGAGCGCGACCACCTTGAAGGTGAAGTCCTGGCTCGCGTTCGAGCCATGGAACATCTTGGCCACCTCGAAGTTGACCTCGGACTTGAAGTAGCTGTTCGCAAACGTCGCG
>JBJEHP010000071.1:0-3323 GCA_051876145.1 Coriobacteriales bacterium
GGAGCCCTACACCCCCGAGTGGGCAGCACCTCTCACCTGGCTCGACCCCGAGCAGATCCGCGAGGCCGCCCGCATGTACGCCACCAACCGTCCTGGCAACATGCAGTGGGCAGACACGTGGGACCAGCTGGGCCGCTCTGCATCTGCAGGCACCCAGGCCCGCGCGATCATGCGCGCCATCTGCGGTAACCTCGACGTCCCCGGCGGCGACGGCATGCCCGGCCCGGCAGCCTACGTCACCGACGAGGAGCTCGAGCGCAACGACGTCCTCCCCGACGAGGTCAAGAGCAAGCAGATCGGCTCTGACAAGTACAAGCTGACCACCTTCCCCGGCTACGAGCGCCTCGCAGAGATCTCCAGGCGCAAGTGGGGCAAGGCGTTCACTGCAGAGTGGATGTGCGAGGCCCATGGCCCGTCCGTCTTCAAGGCGATCATCACCGGCGACCCGTACCAGGTCCGCGCGCTGTTCTGCAGCGGCACCAACCCGATCTCTTCCTATGGCGACTCCAAGATGGTTTGGGAAGCCCTCAAGAAGGTCGAGTTCATGGTCGTCCTCGAGTACTTCATGACCCCGACTGCCCTCATGGCCGACTACGTCCTGCCGGTTGCCGGCGCAATGGAGCGCCCCGTCGTCCACACCAACTACGGCGTCACCGACTCCATCGTCGCCTCCGAGCGCGCCATCGACCCGCTGTACGAGCGCAAGAGCGACTACGATATCTGGCGCGAGCTCGGCCTGGCCTGCGGCCAGGGCAAAGAGGCGTGGCCGTACGACTCCCTCGAGGAGGAGCTCTTCCACGTCATCGAGCCTCTGGGCATGCCCGTCAGCAGCTATGACGAGTTCGTCGAGAAGTACCGCATGTACTATCCGCCGGTCCGCTACAAGAAGCACGAGGCCCGCGGCCAGTTCTGCACCAACACCGGCAAGGTCGAGCTCAACAGCACGGTCTTCCAGGAGTTCGGCTATCCCGGAATGCCCACCTACCTGGGTGCCCCGGAGAACGAGGTCGACGATCCCGAGGTTGCCGAGGAGTACCCGATCGTGCTCACCACGGGCGGCGGCTTCATGCCGTTCCACCACTCCGAGCACTTCAACAACCCGATCATCCGCTACATCAAGCCCGATCCGTTCTTCACCATCAACCCCGAGCTGGCCGAGAAGCTGGACATCAAGGACGGCGACTGGTGCTGGATCGAGACCCGTCGTGGCCGCATCAAGCAGCGTGCCAACGTCGAGCCGGCAATCGATCCGCGCGCTATCTACACCCAGCGCGGCTGGTGGTTCCCCGAGCGCGACTGGAACGACCCCGACCAGCCCTTCGGCTGCCTCGAGTCCAACACCAACGTCATCACGTCCGTCGATGACGAGCACTGCGACCCGCTGACCGGTTGCTGGGCAAACCGCGGCCTGATGTGCAAGGTGTACAAGTGCACCGCCATCGACCACGAGTTCACCCACGAGGATGCCCAATTCTCCATCCCGGGTTCTGACTTCGCAACCAAGGGCGCTGGCGTTCACTCCATGCCGCACGAGCAGAAGATGGCCCGCGAGTTTGCCGAGCCGATCTTCGCGCAGCCCGACACCGAGGTCCCCGAGGGCTTCGCATGGGATTACAAGACCCGCCGCATCTACGAGGAGTCCACGGGCATGACGCTCGACCCCTCTGGCTGGCTGATCGACGACGCGGGCACCTACTATCAGCAGGGCACGCACTTCAAGTACGTCAACTACAACGGTGACTTCCTGCTCGACGAGGCAAACGGCAAGTACTACGACTTCTCCGGCAACCCCTCTGAAGGTCCTCAGTACGCCGGTGCCGAGCTTCCCGCAGGCGTCACGTGGGATCCCATCACCCTGACGACCGTCCACGACAAGACCGGCTTCCGCTACGACGGCGACTCCGGTTGGGTCATCGACGACGCGACGGGCACGTACTACGACGTGGCCAACGGCTGGAAATACGAGAACGTCAACGGCGTTGACTACCTCCATGACGTCCAGGGCAATGCCTGGTACGACATGCAGTACAACGCGGTTGCAGCACCGCAGAACTAAGGAGGGGAGGCTTACATGACTCGTTATGCAATGGTAATGGACACGCGTCGCTGCATCGGCTGCCAGTCGTGCACGATCGCATGCCGCACCTGGAACGAACTCCCGATTGACATCATCTACAATCCGGTAGTTTCCGAAGGCGCAGAGGGCACGTGGCCGAACGTCCACATGAACTTCACGCCGATGATCTGCATGCACTGCGCAAAGCCTGCATGCGTCCCGGCTTGCCCGACCGGTGCCTCCCGTCAGGACGACGACGGCATCGTGTGGGTCGAGCCCACTCAGTGCATGGGCTGCAAGGTCTGTGCAAACGCTTGCCCGTACGGCGCTCGCGACTACACCAAGTCCGAGGGCTTCATGCGCAAGTGCACGTTCTGCAAAGATCGCGTACGCGAGGGCGAGCAGCCTTATTGCGTTAAGACGTGCCATCAGAAGGCTCGTATCTTCGGTGACCTTGACGACCCCAACAGCGAGGTCAGCAAGCTCGTCGGCAAATTCAAGACCGAGCGCATCCACGAAGATCTCGGTACCGAGCCGCAGGTGTACTACATTCGTGACTTGGGAGGTCGTGGCTAATGAAACGTTTTTGGGGTTGGGAACTTGCAACCTACCTGTTCTTGGGCGGTCTCGGCGGCGGTATGCTGACCTTCGCCATGATCTTGGACCTGATCGTCTATCCGGGTGCCGCGACTTCCAGCATTCTCGTCTGGGGCGTGTTCATCGCGCTTATCGTCTTGGCAGTCGGCACCGGCCTGCTCATCTTCGAGCTGGGTCAGCCGAAGGTGTTCTACAGGGCGTTCGTCACGAGGACCGCAGTCATCAAGTGGGGCGCCGTTCTGCTCTCCATCTCGATGATCTTCGCCGTGCTGTTCATCCTGTGGGAGATCACCTGGTTCAGCATGCTGCCGTTCATCCCGTATGAGGGCCTTGCTAACTTCTTCCTGATCATCGCCGGTATCGCGGGCTTCCTGGTCATGGTCTACACCGGCACCATGATTGCCTCC
Organism: Coriobacteriales bacterium; assembly: GCA_051876145.1. Classification (GTDB taxonomy): domain Bacteria; phylum Actinomycetota; class Coriobacteriia; order Coriobacteriales; family QAMH01; genus CACZQA01. The sequence continues at coordinate 3,061 of JBJEHP010000071.1, forward strand.
CTGAAGGGTCGTCCCTTCTGGGCGACGCCTGCCCTGCCCGTGCTGTTCACGGTTTCCGCTCTGTCCACGGGCGCTGCTCTGCTGAGCCTGTGCGTCGGCGCCTTCCCGCTGCCGATGGAGTGGCTGCAGATTCCGTTCAACACCATCGAGGGCGCTGAGCTCATCGAGGGCATGAAGCACTTCCTGCACATGGCCGACGCCATCCTGATCGTGCTCGAGCTGCTGGTCCTGCTGCTGTATGTGATGCTGCAGTTCTGCGCGTC
>JBJEHP010000072.1:0-3308 GCA_051876145.1 Coriobacteriales bacterium
GCCGAGTGCGACTTGTTGAAGGCGTACTCTGCAAAGGCGAGGACGTCGTCCCAGATCTTCTGCGCCGTCGCGCGCTCATAGCCGTTGCGCACGGCGCCGTTGAGCCAGTGGTTCTCCATCGTCTCGACGTTGCCGTCGTCCCACTTCTGCTCGACTTCCTTCATCAGGGCGATCTTCTTTTTTGCCACCGCCTTGCGGACCTTGTCGCTCTCGCCCAGCGTGAAGCCGGACATGACGATGGAGATGCGCATGACCTGCTCTTGGTAGACGATCGTGCCGTAGGTGCTCTCGAGGATGTCCTTCAGGCGCTCGTCGTAGTAGACGATCTTCTTGCGACCCTGCTTGCGGTCGACGAAGTCGTCGACCATGCCCGCGCCCAATGGGCCCGGGCGGTACAGGGCGATGACGGCGACGACGTCGTCGTAGGTGTCGGGCTTCATGCGCTTGAGCAGCGCGCGCATGCCCGGCGATTCGATCTGGAACACGCCGTTGGTGCCGCCTGTCTCCATGAGCTTGAAGACGCCCTCGTCGGTTTTCCAGTTGGTCTTCTCGAGGTCGAGGTCGATGCCGTAGTTGTCCTTGATGTTGCGCAGCGCCTTCGAGATGACCGTCAACGTGCGCAGGCCGAGGAAGTCCATCTTGAGCAGGCCCATGTCGGCGGTCATGTGGCCGTCGTACTGGGTGATGATGACGCCGCCCTTGGTATCGAGCTTGACGGGAACGTAGTCGGCGACGGCATCGCGGCAGATGATGACGGCCGACGCGTGCACGCCCTCGCCGCGCGTGAGGCCCTCGAGCTTGCGCGCCGAGTCGATGATCTTGCGCGTGTCGGGGTCGCTCTCGTACTCCTTGCGCAGGTCGGGATTGCCCGTCAGCGCCTTGTCGAGCGTCATCTTGGGATCGTTGGGGATCATCTTGGAGATGGCCTGGCTCTTCCAGATGGGGTAATCGAGCACGCGCGCGGAGTCGTTGACCGCCTGCTTGGCCTTCATCTTGCCGTACGTGATGACGTGCGCGATCTTTTCGGAGCCGTAGATGTCGCGGCAGTGCTGGATGACGTCCAGGCGCCGCTCATCGTCGAAGTCCATATCGATATCGGGCATCTCGGTACGCTCTGGCGAGAGGAAGCGTTCGAAGAGCAGGTCGTTTTCGAGCGGGTCGAAACGCGTGATGCCGAGGGAGTACGACACGATGGAGCCCGCGGCAGAACCGCGGCCCGGCCCCACGCCGATGCCGTTCTCGCGCGCCCAGTTGGCGAACTCCTGCACGATCAGGAAGTAGGCTGCGAAGCCCTTCTTGCAGATGATCTCGTACTCGTGCTCGAAGCGCTCGATGACATCCAGGCGCTGGGTCAGGTCGCCGTAGCGCTCTTCGAGGCCGCGCAGCGACATCTCCTTGAGCAGCGACTCGTTGGTCTCGTCTTTTTTCAGGAACGGGTAGCGCGGCAGGATGATGTTGCCGAACTCGATGGTGACGTTGCACTTGTCCGCGATCTCGAGCGAGGTCGCCAGGCACTCCGGATGGTCCTTGAGCGCCTCGGCCATCTCCTCGGGACTCTTGAGGTAGAACTGGTCGTTCTTGAACTTCATGCGGTTGGTGTCGCTCACGTGCTTGCCCATGCCGATGCACAGCATGAGGTCTTGCGTGTAGGCGTCTTCCTGCTTGAGGTAGTGGATGTCGTTCGTGCCGACGACCTTCAGGCCCATCTCGTTGGCGAGGCGGACGAGCACGTCGTTGATCTGGCGCTCGGACAGGCCGCTGTCGGTGGTGACCTCGGGTCCGTGGTTTTGGATCTCGATGTAGAAGTCCTCTTTGCCGAACAGGTCGCTAAAGGTCTGCGCCCACTGCTTGGCGACCTCGTATTCGCCGCGGTCGATGGACTTGGGAATGACACCCGCGATGCAGGCGGAGGTGGCGATGAGCCCCTCATGGTATTTCTTGAGCATCTCGAACGTGGTACGCGGACGGTAGTAGAAGCCGTCGACCGCGGACTCCGAGACGAGGTGCATGAGGTTTTTGTAGCCCTCGTTGTTCTTGGCGAGCAAGATCATGTGGTAGAGCTCGGGGCGCTTGTCGCGCGAGAGCGTGGAGTCGGGCGTGAAGTAGATCTCGCAGCCGATGATGGGCTTGATGCCCGCCTTGATGGCGGCAAGATAGAACTCCGCGCAGCCGTACATGTAGCCGTGGTCGGTGATGGCGACGGCGGGCATGCCAAGCTCCTTGGCGCGCTCGCACAGCGGCCCCAGGCGGGTGCAGCCGTCGAGCAGCGAGTACTCCGTGTGGTTGTGGAGATGCACGAAGGTGCCGGCGTCACGGCAGGTGTGGGGTGCGGGCCCCTGCCCCAGCGACGCGGCCTTTATTTCTTCCCATCCGGGGATGTCTTCTTCTGCCATAGTCTAGCGCTCCTCATCCTGTGAGCCGCAAAGCATGCCGAGCGCGGCCCCGTAGCCTCCGCTTCCGTAGTTGAGGCACTTGGAGACCCGGCTGATGGTGGTAGCCGACGCCCCCGTCTGCTCCTGGATGTCGAGATAGCTCGCGCCCTCGGAGAGCAGACGCGCGACCTCGAGGCGCTGCGACATCTCCGTGATCTCGCGCACCGTGCACAGGTCCTGCAAGATCGCGTAGATCGTGTCCGGGTCCTGCGTATGTGCGAAAACATCGAGCAGATGCTCGACAAGCTCTGTCCTGATCTTGTCCTGTGCCAAGGTTTGACTCCGAATCGTCAGCGAAGAACGAATGTGCCCGAGTGCGTTTGCCGCCTGCGCTTGCAGGGGCCTGCTGCATGCGGTTGAACCGCTCCACAATCCTACTACGCCCATGTGACACGCTTCCTGAAAATCTGGTGGAATCGGCCGCACCGCGCACGGTCCCGGCTGACGCCAGCAGAGTCGAAAACCTACAGTTAGCTGTGTCTTACTCTACTCACGTATCGATGCGCGTCAAGCAACGGATCGGTTGAAAGCGCAGGCGGCGTTGCCGCTACAGCGCGTCCGGGTCTTCTGCCTTGAGCACGAAGTGGTAGATGATGAGCACGACGCCCATGATCGCCGCGCTCACGACGCCGGTCATGATGACGACGAAGTCCCAGCGCACGTTGAGCTTGAGGTAGATCGTCGAGATGATCCCGACGGCGATGATGCCGACGACGGCGACGGGGACATGGCTCTTGCCCCGCCCCGGGTCGACCGAGACCGCCCAGCCCGTGAGCGCCGTGACGAGCGCCGCAAGCCCCGCGAACCACATGATGGATGCGTTGACCGCGCCGACTTGCTCGACCTGGATGGTCAGGCTGCAGATGCAGACGCCCG